>NZ_JCBANG010000034.1:0-58385 GCF_059760905.1 Achromobacter sp. 1011811831 | reverse complement strand
AGCCGGGGCGCTGCTGATCGAAGACCACCCGGACTCAGGCGGTTTCGCTGGCTGCCGAATCCGTCTGCACGCCGGCATCCAGGCCGGCCTCCAGCGAAGCGTCGTCCATCTCGCCCTCGGCCTCGATGGCCGGCGATTCAGCATCCTGTTCCGCCTTCGCGCCCGCCTTCTTGCGCTCGAACACGGCGGCGAAGAAGCCGTCGGTGCCGTGCAGGTCGGGCCGCAGTTGCACGTACGGCCCTTCCAGCTTCAGGTTCTCGCAACGTCCGGCCAGGATGGCGGCGGCGTCCAGGCGCTCGAACTCGGGATGGCTGGCCAGGAAGCGCTCGGCCTGGACCTCGTTTTCCTCGGCCAGCAGGCTGCAGGTGGCGTAGACCAGCCGCCCGCCCGGCGCCACGCAGCGCGCGGCGCTGTTCAGGATGCGCTCCTGCAACTGGCCCAGCTCGGCCAGCGCCTCGGGGTGCTGGCGCCATTTCAGGTCGGGATTGCGGCGCAGAGTGCCGATGCCGCTGCACGGCGCGTCGACCAGCACGCGCTGGGCCTTGCCTGCCAGGCGCTTGATGCGGGTGTCGTTCTCGCTGTCGATGGCCACCGGCACCACGTTGGACAAGCCGCTGCGGGCAAAGCGCGGTTTAGCGCGCGACAGGCGCGCGGCCGACACGTCGAAGGCGTAGAGCCTGCCGGTCGAGCGCATCAGCGCGCCCAGCAGCAGCGTCTTGCCGCCCGCGCCGGCGCAGAAGTCGATGATCATCTCGCCGCGCCGCGGCGCCACCAGCAGGGCCAGCAGCTGGCTGCCCTCGTCCTGCACCTCGATGCTGCCGTTCTCGAACTGGGCCCAGCGGTTGATGGCCGGACGGCCCTCCATGCGGATGCCCCAGGGCGAATACGGCATGGCGACCGGCTCGTAGCGACCGGCGCTCTGCTGCAGCTCGACCAGCATGGCGTCGCGCTCGGCCTTGAGCGGATTGACGCGCAGGTCCAGGCTGGCCTGGCGGTTCAGCGCTTCGATCAGCGCGTCCGGGCTGTCCATGGCGGACAAGCGCTCGTCCAGCCAGTCGGGAATGCTGCCCCGCACCGCGCGCGGCAGCGTGGCCGGATCGATGCGCGACACGCGCTGCAGCCATTCGGCCTCGGCCGCGTCCAGGCCCTCGGCCAGTTCCTGCGCGCCCAGCGTGGCGGCCAGGCCCAGGATGGCCAGACGGCGCGAGGCCGGGCCGACGCCGCTTTCACCGTACTGGCGATAGCGCCGCAGATGCCGCAGCACGTCGTAGACGGCTTCGGCGACTTCGGAACGGTCGCGGGCGCCCAGGCCCGGATGGCCGCGCAACCAGTGCGACAGGGCCGCGTCCGCCGGGTAGGTCCATTGCAGGATCTCGCCCAGCACGCGCTGCACCTGGTCGATACGGATGGCGGCATAAGGCTGGCGCGGACGCGAAGGCTGCGACGCACGGCCCTGCCCGCCGCGCGGGCCGCCGTGGCCGGACGCCGGACGGGAATCCTGACCCTGGCGTCCATCGCGGCGCTCGGCGCCCGGACGGCCATCACGTTCGCTGCGGAAATCGCGGTCGTCGCGGCCGCCGTCGAAACGGGGGCCTTGGCGATTCTGGCCGCTCGGCCCGTCCTGATAGGCGCGCTGGCCGTGGCGTTCATCGCCCCGACCGGCATGGCCCTGCTCGCGACGCCCGTCGAAACGGCCATCGCGGCGATCGTCCCGGGCGTATTCCGGGCGTCCCTGCGAACGGCTGTCGCGGCTGTTGTAGTTGTATTCACCACGGCGATCCTGCTGGCGATCGTCACGGCCAGGCTCCCGGCGGCCGTCCTGGCGAGCGCCGCCGGCATATTCCCGGCGCCCTTCCTGACGATCATCGCGGGAGTATTCCCGGCGTCCTTCCTGGCCGCGCGGAGCCTCGCGCCGGCCGGCATCGCCCTGCCGCTCATTGCGACCATAAGCGCGACCACCCTCGCGACCGCCGCCTTGCTCGCGGCGATCCTGGCCGGCGTACTCACGGCGGCCTTCGTGTTCGCGGCGCCCGTCCTGGCGCTCGTCGCGGCCGTATTCGCGGCGGCCGGCGCCCGCCCCTTCGTCCCGACGCCCCGCCGGCGCGTCACGGCGGGCGCGCGGTTCGGCATGGCTGCCACGGCCGCCATCAGGCCCCGAGGCCCGGGCGGGCCGCTCGGAACGCTCGACCGTGGCGCGGGCCTCGCCCTTCGGGCGCGAGAAGAAAGACCGTCCGTCGCGCCCTTCGCCCGCCTTGGCGGCGGCCGGACGGGAACGCGGAGATTGGGGTTTGCTCATGGTGTATTCCAAATAAGGCGGCATCGATCCGCCCTGGTAAATGCAATTGCGGGCCTGATGGCCGGATGATGGCGGGCCGTCAGGCGGCCGGCGACCAGGTGAACAGGCGCTCGGGATCGCCTTGCACGTCCACCCGGTGGTCAGGCGTCAGCGTAACCCGGCCTTCGGCCAGCCAGCGCACGGCGGCCGGAAAAGCACGGTGCTCGACCTCCAGCACGCGGTTGGCCAGCGATTCCGGCGTATCGCCGGCCAGCACCGGCACGCAGCCCTGGGCGATGATGGGGCCGTGGTCCAGCACCGGGGTGACGAAATGCACGGTGCAGCCGTGCACGCGCACGCCCGTGGCCAGCGCCTGGGCATGGGTGTGCAGGCCGGGGAAGGCCGGCAGCAGCGAGGGATGGATATTCACCAGCCGACCCGCGAAATGGTTGACGAAGCCTGGCGTCAGCACGCGCATGAAGCCGGCCAGGATGACGTAATCCGGCGCATGGCGGTCGATTTCCTCGGCCAGCGCGGCGTCGAAGGCCTCGCGGCTGGCGTATTCCTTGTGGTGCAGGGCCGAGGCGGCGATGCCCTGGGCGCGCGCCCAGTCCAGCCCGGCGGCGTCCGGCCGGCTGGCGATGACGGCGACGACCTCGGCCGGCCAGCCCTGGTCGCGACAGGCCTGGACCAGCGCCTGCATGTTGCTGCCGCGCCCCGAGATCAGGATGACCAGGCGGCGCTTGATAAGAGAAGAATCCGGCAAGATAGCGATTTCCGAGAAAAAACCCCGCGCGGCGCTGGGCGCGCATTCCGCTCCGGCGGACCATTTTGCCCAGGAGCGGCGGCGGGTTGGGGACCGTTCCGTCACCCGCCGGCGCAAGAATGCGCGGGGTGCGGACTGATCCTGAATCCAAAATTGTAAACTCTCGTCCGTGAAACCTACGCTGCGCATCCACCGATCCCTGCCCCCGCCCGCTCAACGCGCGCCCAGCGCCTTGACCATCGGCAATTTCGACGGCGTCCATCGCGGACACCAGGCCATGCTCGCGCGCGTCTGCCAGATCGCGCGCGAACGCGGCCTGACGCCCGCCGTGATGACTTTCGAGCCGCATCCGCGGGAGTACTTTGCCGCCCTGAACCGCCGGCCCGAACTGGCGCCCACCCGCATCTCCGGCCTGCGCGACAAGCTGGCCGCGCTGGCCCGCTACGGCATTTCCCAGGTGGTTGTGGAGCGCTTCAATTCCCGGCTGGCCGAAATGTCGGCCAACGCCTTCATAGAGAACCTGCTGGTCCAGGGCCTGCAGACGCGCTGGCTGCTGGTGGGCGAGGACTTCCGCTTCGGCCACAAGCGCAGCGGCGACATCGACCTGCTGCGCGAGGCCGGCCTGCGGCACGGCTTCGAGGTGCAGACCCTGGCCGACGTGACCGACCAGCACGGCCACCGCATTTCCAGCTCCGAGGTCCGCACCGCGCTGGCGGTGGGCGATCTGGACCGCGCGCGCCACCTGCTGGGCCACCCGTTCCATATCAGCGGGCACGTGATCCATGGCCAGAAGCTGGGCCGCACGCTGGGCTTTCCCACGATGAACCTGCGCGTGGCGCCGCGCTGCGCGGCGCGCTCGGGCATCTACGTGGTCCAGGTCTACGGCCTGGGCGACCGCGCCCTGCCGGCCGTGGCCAGCCTGGGCGTGCGCCCGACGGTCGAAGACCATGGCCGGGTCCTGCTGGAGGCCCACCTGCTCGACGAGACCGTCAATGCTTACGGTAAACTCGTGCGAGTCGAATTCCTGCACAAGCTGCGGGACGAAGAAAAATTTCCCGATCTCCCTTCCCTGACTGCCGCCATCGCCGAAGACGCGCGAAACGCGCGCGCCTATTTTGCCGTTCATGGACTATAAAAAATCCCTCAACCTGCCCGACACTCCCTTCCCCATGCGGGGCGACCTCGCCAAGCGCGAGCCCGCCTGGATCACGCAGTGGGAGGAAAACCACGTCTACCAGGCGATCCGCGCCGCCAGCCGCGGCCGTCCGCGCTTCGTGCTGCATGACGGCCCGCCCTACGCGAACGGCGACATCCACATCGGCCACGCGGTCAACAAGATCCTGAAGGACATCATCGTCAAGAGCCGCAACATGGCCGGCTATGACGCGCACTACGTGCCGGGCTGGGACTGCCACGGCATGCCCATCGAGATCCAGATCGAAAAGAAGTACGGCAAGCACCTGCCCGTGGCGGAAGTGCAGTCCAAGGCGCGCGCCTACGCGCTCGAGCAGATCGACCGCCAGCGCAAGGACTTCAAGCGCCTGGGCGTGCTGGGCGAGTGGGACCGCCCCTACATGACCATGAACTTCAGCAATGAGGCCGACGAGATCCGCGCGCTCGGCCGCATTCTGGAAAAAGGCTACGTGTTCCGCGGCCTGAAGCCGGTGAACTGGTGTTTCGACTGTGGCTCGGCGCTGGCCGAGGCCGAGGTCGAATACGCCGACCGCGTCGATCCGGCCGTGGACGTGGCCTTCCCCTTCGCCGACCGTCCGGCGCTGGCCAAGGCCTTCGGCCTGGATTCGGTCGACGATGGCGCCATCGTGATCTGGACCACCACGCCCTGGACCATTCCGTCGAACCAGGCGCTGAACCTGCACCCGGAAATCGAATACGCGCTGGTGCGCGTGTCGCCCGCGCCCGTGTCCGGCCCGCTGTTGCTGATCGCCAAGGACCGCGTCGAGGACTGCCTGAAGCAATGGCAGCTCGAAGGCGAAGTCATCGCCACGGCGCCCGGCGCCGCCCTGTCCGAGATCCGCTTCCGCCACCCGCTGGCCAAGGCCAACCCCGGCTATGACCGCACATCGCCCGTCTACCTGGGCGACTACGTCACGGCCGATTCGGGCACCGGCGTGGTCCACTCGGCGCCGGCCTACGGCATCGAGGACTTCGTGTCGTGCAAGGCGCACGGCATGAAGGACACCGACTTCATCAGCCCTGTCATGGGCGACGGCAAGTACGCCGACAGCCTGCCGCTGTTCGGCGGCCTGTCGATCTGGGACGCGAACCCCAAGATCGTCGAGGCCCTGAAGCTGGCCGGCACGCTGATGCACGTGGAAAAGCACAAGCACAGCTACATGCACTGCTGGCGCCACAAGACTCCCATCATCTACCGCGCCACCAGCCAATGGTTCGCGGGCATGGACGTCGCCCCCAAGGACGGCGGCCCGACGCTGCGCGAATCGGCCCTGGCTGGCATCGACGCCACGGCCTTCTATCCGGCCTGGGGCCGCGCCCGCCTGCACGCCATGATCGCCAACCGCCCCGACTGGACGCTGTCGCGCCAGCGGCAGTGGGGCACGCCCATGGCCTTCTTCGTGCACAAGGAAACCGGCGAGCTGCACCCGCGCACGGTCGAGCTGCTCGAACAGGTGGCGCTGCGCGTCGAACAGGGCGGCATCGAGGCCTGGCAGACGCTGGATCCGCGCGAGCTGCTGGGCGACGAGGCCGACCAGTACGAAAAGAACCGCGACACGCTGGACGTGTGGTTCGATTCGGGCAGCACCCACGCCACCGTGCTGGGCGGCAAGGACGGCGCCTTCGCAGGCTCGCATGGCGCCGAGCTGGCCTGGCCCGCCGACCTCTACCTGGAAGGCTCGGACCAGCACCGCGGCTGGTTCCATTCCTCGCTGCTGACCGGCTGCATGCTCTATGGCCAGCCGCCCTACAAGGCCCTGCTGACTCACGGCTTCGTGGTGGACGGCCAGGGCCGCAAGATGAGCAAGTCCGTGGGCAACGTGATCGCCCCGCAGAAGGTGTCCGATTCGCTCGGCGCCGAAATCCTGCGCCTGTGGGTCGCGTCCACCGACTACTCGGGCGAGCTCTCGATCTCCGACGAGATCCTCAAGCGCGTGGTCGAAGGCTACCGCCGCATCCGCAACACGCTGCGCTTCCTGCTGGCCAACCTGGCCGACTTCGACGCCGTGTCGCAGGCCGTGCCGCATGGCGAGCTGTTCGAGATCGACCGCTACGCGCTGGCCATGACCGCGCAGATGCAGGCCGAGATCAGCGCGCACTACGAGCGCTACGACTTCCACCCGGCCGTGTCGCGCCTGCAGACCTTCTGCTCCGAAGACCTGGGCGCGTTCTACCTGGACATCCTGAAGGACCGCCTGTACACCACGGCGGCCGGCAGCCTGGCGCGCCGTTCGGCGCAGACCGCGCTGCTGGAGATCACCCAGGCGCTGCTCAAGCTGATGGCCCCGATCCTGTCCTTCACCGCCGAAGAGGCCTGGAAGGAACTGGCCGCCTCGGCGCTGAAGAACCAGGCCGACGCCGCGCGCGTCACCATCTTCACCGAGGTCTTCCACAGCCTGCCGCCCTATGCCGACGCCGAGGCCCTGACGGCCAAGTGGGCGCGCCTGCGCGCGATCCGCGCCGAAGTGCAGCGCAAGCTCGAGGAAGTCCGCACGGCCGGCGACATCGGCTCGTCGCTGCATGCCGAAGTGGACCTCTACGCCGCCAGCGCCGACCAGGACCTGCTGGCCAGCCTGGGCGACGACCTGCGCTTCGTGCTGATCGTGTCGCGCGCCACCGTGCATGCCGGCGAGGGTGAAACGCGCATCGAGGTCACGCCGTCCCAGCACAAGAAGTGCGAGCGCTGCTGGCACTGGCGCCTGGACGTGGGCCAGGACGCGGACCACCCCGAGATCTGCGGCCGCTGCGTGTCCAACCTGTTCGGCGCGGGCGAAGCCCGCAACAAGGCCTGAGCATGGCCGGCCCCGTCGACCACGGGACGCCGGACCAGCCGTCCGGCCGCGCCGCTCCGGCGCGGATCGGCGGCTGGCTGGCGCTGGCGCTGTTCATCATCGTCCTGGACCAGCTGACCAAGATCTACTTCAACACCACGTTCCAGTACGGCGAACGGCTGCACCTGCTGCCGTTCTTCGACTTCACGCTGGTCTACAACCGAGGCGCGGCGTTCAGTTTCCTGGCGACCGAGGAAGGCTGGCAGCGCTGGTTCTTCACCGGCCTGGGCTGCGTGGCGGCCGTCGTGATCGTCTGGCTTCTGCGCCGCACCCATGGCCAGCCGCGCTTCAGCCTGGCGCTGGCGCTGATCCTGGGCGGCGCCGTGGGCAACGTGATCGACCGCGTGGTCTACGGCCACGTGGTGGACTTCCTGCTGTTCTACTGGAACGACTGGCAGTTCCCGGCCTTCAACCTGGCGGACGTGGGCATCAGCTGCGGCGCCGTGTTGCTGGTGCTGGACGAACTGCTGCGCTCGCGCAAGCCGCGCGGCTGAGCGCTGTAGAATCAATATCCATTCCTCGACTACGCGGCGCCCACCGCGCCGCTCCCGCCCCATGCTCGACCTCGCCCGCAAACGCATCGTCCTCGGCCTGACCGGGGGCATCGCCTGCTACAAAATCGCCGAGCTGGTGCGGCGCATGACCGAACAAGGCGCCACGGTCGACGTGGTCATGACCGAGGCGGCCACGCACTTCATCACGCCCGTCACCATGCAGGCGCTGTCCGGCCGCCCGGTGTTCGTCGATGCCTGGGACGCGCGCGTGCCCAACAACATGGCGCACATCGACCTGACGCGCGGCGCCGACGCCGTGCTGATCGCGCCGGCCAGCGCCGACTTCATGGCCAAGCTGGCGCACGGCATGGCCGACGACCTGCTGTCCACGCTATGCCTGGCGCGCGCCTGTCCGCTGCTGGTCGCGCCGGCCATGAACCGCGAGATGTGGGCCAACCCGGCCACGCAGCGCAACGTCGAACAGCTGCGCGCCGACGGCATTGCCGTGCTCGGCCCGGCCGCCGGCGAACAGGCCTGCGGCGAGACCGGCGACGGCCGCATGCTGGAAGCGCACGAGCTGCTGACCGACCTGATCGCCTTCTTCCAGCCCAAGCTGCTGGCCGGCCGTCACGTGCTGCTGACCGCCGGTCCGACGTCCGAGCCGGTCGACCCCATCCGCGTACTGAGCAACCGCTCGTCCGGCAAGACCGGCTACGCGCTGGCGCGCGCCGCGCGCGAAGCCGGCGCCCGCGTCACACTGGTCACCGGCGCGACCGCCCTGCCCGTGCCGCGCGGCGTCACGTCGCTGTCCGTGACCACGGCGCGCCAGATGCACGATGCCGTCATGGCCAGCGCCATGGATGCCGACATCTTCATCGCCGTGGCCGCCGTGGCCGACTGGCGAGTGAAGAACGTCAGCGCGCAGAAGCTCAAGAAGACCAGCGAAGGCGGCGGCGCGCCGCAGATGGAATTCGAGCCCAATCCAGACATCCTCGCCGAAGTGGCCAGGCTGGAAGGCGGGCCCTGGTGCGTGGGCTTTGCCGCCGAGACCGAGAAGCTGGCCGAGCACGCCGAGGCCAAGCGCGTGCGCAAGGGCATCCCGCTGCTGGTGGGCAACCTGGCGCAGAAAGTCATGGACGCGGACACCACCGAGCTGGTGTTGTTCGATGCGCAGGGCGTGCATCCCCTGCCCGCCGCCGGCAAGCTGGACGCCGCGCGGCGCCTGATTGCCGAGATCGCGGCGCGCCTGCCGGACTGAGGCCGGCAAGACAGGCGGCTGCCCGGCTACCGGACAGCCGCTACCCCCAGGCGCTCAATCGGGCGCGTTCCCCACCGTCTGCAAATGCGCCAGCGATCCGTAGCGCCGTTGCAGCGCGGCCCATTCCGCTTCGTCGTAGAACTTCAGCGCGCCCTGGCCATAGAGCTTGGCCACCTCGATGCAGAAGCGCATGGCCACGTCAGCGTCGACCGCATTGGTCACGCCCGTGGCGCAGCCGGGCACCGTGGTCTGCGCCGTCAGCGCCACGCCCACCACCGGCGCATCGGTGGCGATTGCCGGTTGCATCAGCGAATTCACATGCCACAGCCCGTTCTCGTAGGGCGTGATGTCCTGCGTCGTCAGGGGCAGCGTCAACGGCAACTCACCGCTCACCCAGCCCAGCAGGTCCAGCATGGTCTCGGGTATGCGCAGCAGATAACCCTGCTTGGCGACCGGCGTCAGCGCGACGCCGCGCTGGTTGACCAGGCGATTGCCGCGCGTGGTGTCGACCGACAGGATCGCGTCCATGCGCGGGTCGACCTCGTGCGCCATCATCTCGCGCATGGGAAAGGGCGAGCGCATCATCGGCACCGGCTGCTGCGGCCGCGTGCCCGCGCGCGGGCAGATATGCGTGCGGATGCGCACCGTGCCGGGCAGCACGTCGCCCTGCGCGGCCATCGCCATGAGCTTGAAGGCGACTGCAATGGCCACCACGGCGCCATCGCTGTCCGACACCAATCCCGTGACCGCCGGACGGGCGCCGATACCGCCCAGGCGGCCCACGATGCCCAGCTGGGGCGCGCTATCGTCCGCGCCCGGAATCACGATGGACAGGAACTCGGTGGCCGCGCCATCCCGCTCCAGCCGCGTGACCGTCACGTCGCAACGGCCGGCCGCGCGCAAACGCCCGGCGACCGCCTCGCCCGTGACATGCGCGGACGACAACAGCTCGATGGCGTCGATAGCCTGTTTCACGCGGGCAGCTCCAGCGCGCCCGGCGCGTAGACGCGCGGCTCCTGCTGCCCCTGGAACAACGGCGCCTCGTGCGGTCCGAGCAGCGTGACGGCATCGCCGCGCACGCGCAGCGCCGAGCCTTCAGGCAGCCCCAGCACCGGCATGGACGGATTCAGCACGCAGAACTCGGCCAGGCGCTGGGCCCGCGTTTCGCCGCGATGGCCGGGAGGATGGGCGTTGGTGTAATGCGGATTGATCTGGAACGACAACAGCCCCAGCGCGTCGAAACCTTCCGGATCGACGATGGGCATGTCGTTGGTCGTGCAGATGCTCGGGCAGGCCAGGTTCGAACCGGCGCTCCAGCCCAGATAGGGCGTGCCCAGGCGCACGCGCCGCGCCACGGCGTCGAGCAGGCCCTGGCGCCGCAGCTGTCCCAGCAGATTGAAGGTATTGCCGCCGCCCACGATGATCAGCGCGGCGTTTTCCAGCGCCGCCAGCGGGTCCGCCGCGCGGTGCAACGGCTGCACGTCCAGGCCGGTATCGGCCAGCGCGGCGCCGACCATGGCGGCGTAGTCATCCCAGCTGCGGGTCACGCCGGCAAACGGCACGAACACGGCGGGCGCGCCGGCCGGCAGGCCCGCGATCAATTCGCGGATGTCGGCCAGGGCATGCACCAGATAGCCGGCGTCGCTGCTGGAATTGCTGAGAAGCAGAAGATTCATGGAAAGGTTCCGTGGTGATGAAGGTCCGGATATCCGGAATGCGATGACTGGAATGCCGCGGACTCGGCGCGCGGCAAGATGGCGGGAAGGCGCGTGTCCGTCGTCAGCCCTGCCAGAATGGATCATTGAGTTCACGGCCCAGCGCGCCGACCAGTTCCAGCACCGCCTCGCGCAGTTGCGCCACGCGCGCGGCATCGGCCTGGAACGACACGAACGACAGGCACAGGCCGCGCAGCTCACCCGAGAGCGGATCGCGCACGGCGGCCGCCACGGCGCCGATGCCGGGCATGGCCTGGTCGATCGCCACGGCGCAGCGCTCGGCGCGCGTCCGGGCCACGCGCTCGGCCAGCTCGCCGACGCTGCCGGGGCAATCACGTCCCTCCATGGGCAGGTGCAGGACCGGATTGGCGCCGTACAAGGTCGTGAATTCGGCGTCGCTCAGGCGCGACAGCAGGGCCCTGCCCATGGCCGTGCCCGACGCGGCGCGGCGCGATCCGGGCGGTGACAGCACCTGCACCGGATGCGAGCCGTCCAGGCGTTGCAGCACCACCGTCTCGCGCTGGTTCAGCGTCGACAGATAGGCCGTCAGGCCGGAACGCTCGGAAAGCCGGGCCAGCACCTTGCGACAAGCGGAGTCCAGTGGACGGCCGGCCATGCCGGCCCGCGCCGCCATCGACAGCATGAGGCCCGGGCGATAGCGGCGGGAAGAAGCGTCCTGATCCAGCAAGCCATGGCGCTGCATCTGGTTGAGCAGGCGCGAAGTGGTGCTTTTGGGCAATGACAGGCGGGTCGCGACGTCAGTGAAGCTCAGTTCGGCCGCGCCTTCGGCGTAAAGCGACAGTACGCGTTGAACGCCGTCGAGGATGCTCATGCAAGTTCCTTATAAAAGAACAAGCATAGTGCAGCCGGAAAGCGTGGGTCAAGCCGGAACGGACGCCGACTCACGAGGGCCAGGGGGAAAGACGCCAGAAAACCCGGCGCGACCACGTCGCGCCGGTGAAAAGAGGCGCACGCAGCGGAACTCAGACTCCGCCGGTGTACATCTTGATCAGGTCCACGTCGCGGCTCACGCCCAGCTTGCGCATGGCGCTGCGCTTCTGGGTGCTGACGGTCTGCACGCTGCGGTGCAGCCGCTCGGCGATTTCGGTGATGGTGCTGCCGGCGCAGAACAGGCGGACGATTTCGGCCTCGCGCGGCGTCAGCCGGTTGGGTTCGGCCACCATCATGCTGTTGAGCAGCATGTCCTTGATGGTCGGCGAGTAATACTGCCGGCCGCCATGCGCGGCATGCACCGCGTCGACCAGATGCGTCAGCGAGTCGGACTTGCTGACCACGCCCGACGTGCCCTGCTTGACGATCGCCAGCAGCAGTGCGGGATTGTCGACCATGGTGTACAGCACCAGCCGCAACTCGCGATAGCGGCGCCGCAGATGAGACAACAACACCAGGCCATCGCCATACCGGCCGCCGGGCATGTTGTAGTCGAGTACCTGCACGTCGCAGGGATGCTGGTCCAGCAAGGCGACCAGTTCGGTGGAATCGTTTGCCTGCCCGATGATGCGCAGCGACGGATTGCGCTCCAGTTCCATCGCCACGCCGAGAAGCACCACCGGGTGATCATCGGCAACCGCTACTTGTATGCTGAGATCGGACACCGCACCTCCCGCTCATCTGGATCGCAAGACAGGAACGCCGCGCGGTTGCGCACGCCCTTTTCCTGCATGGTGCGAAGAATTCTAAACGACGGGATTCAGCGCAAAGCTTGGCTACATGCCGGTTTCCAGGGCATGGCCATCTTGTCACCCACTCGCGGATTGCTTCGGACAAGCGCGAGACCCACGGCTGGCAACGGCTCTCGGGGAACTCGTCATACAAGCCTCTGCCAATGAGCCGCAGGTGTGTTTCGTATTAGTCAAAACCAGAATTCGAATAAATACTAAATCTTCCTGTCGAGCCGCTACCTATAGTTCCCTCACCCGCAATCCTGCGTTGCGGAATGCGTATTCATAGGCTCCGCCGCCATATCGCTCACCGGCCGGCAAGAACAGGAACCGCGGCCTCCGCGGCTAGACCACGTGCAGTCGCTATACAAGAATGTCCCGGCGGCAACTCCGCCGCATGCAGTGCCCCCATCGATGGCCGCCCGGGCGCCCGGCCGCAATCCCGATCACATATCGACATCGCGCGCGTGGGCGGCCTGCCTGCTACTGTGCGCGGCCGTGCCCATGGCGGCACACGCGCAGGTGCCCGACGCCGGACGCAGCCTGCGCGAGATCGAATCGACGCGGCCCGAATTCGCGCCCCTGCCCGATCAGGCGCCGCTGGACGACTCGGCGGCGCGGCCCGCGCCGACGCCATCCAGCGATCCCGATGGCGGCGCACGGCTGCATGTGCGCGCCTTCCGGCTGCAGGGCAATCTCCACGTCGACACCGCCGCGCTGCAGGCGCAGCTTGCCGACCTGAACGGCAGCGAGCAGGACCTGGCCGGCCTGCGCGCCGCCGCCGACCGCATCACGCGCTACTACCACGACCAGGGCTACCTGCTTGCGCGCGCCTATCTTCCGCCGCAGGAAATCCGCGACGGCGTGGTCGACATCGCCGTGCAGGAAGGCGTGTACGACGAGATCCAGCTCGACAACCGCTCACGCGTCAGCGACGCCGTGCTGCGCCGAGGGCTGTCCGTGCTGCGGCCCGGCGATCCGGTGCACATCGACAATCTGGAAAGCCGCCTGCTGCGCCTGGGCGACCTGCCCGGCGCCGCGGTGCAAGGCACGCTGCGCGCGGGCGCGCACCCAGGCTCCAGCACGCTGCTGGTCGACGCGGCGCCCACGCCGCTGGCCACCGGCAGCATCGACGCCGACAACTTCGGCGGCTACTACACCGGCGAATACCGCCTGGGCGGCAGCCTGGACCTGAACAGTCCGCTGCGCCTGGGCGACCAGCTCAGCCTGCGCCTGCTGACCAGCGACCGCAAGCAGCGCTACTACTACGCCGCCTACCAGGCGCCGGTCGGCCCCGCCCTCACCCGCCTGGGCCTGAACGTGTCCAACATGCGCTATGCGCTGGGTCGCGACTTTGAACTCCTCGAAGCGCATGGCAGCGCGCGCACCACCGGCATCTTCCTTCAACAACCCCTGATCACCGGCCGCCATTTCCGCCTGGAAGCGCGCCTGCAATACGAAGACCGCCAGCTGCGCGACGACATGGACCTGTTCTCGCTGCGCCAGGCCAAGCGCATCCGCCTGGGCACAGCCTCGCTGTCGGCCAACGGCGAGGACAGCCTGTTCGGCGGCGGCCGCAGCGCCGCCTACATTTCCTACAGCCATGGTTCCCTGCGCCTGGAAACCGAAGCCCAGCGCATCCGCGACCGCGCGCTGAACCGCAGCGCGGGCGGCTTCGGCAAGCTCAACCTCACCCTGCTGCGCCTGCAGCACCTGTACGGCCCCTTCACGCTGTACGGGCAGATCAGCGCCCAGCGCGCCACCAAGAACCTCGACAGCTCCGAACAGTTCAGCCTGGGGGGCCCCTACGGCGTGCGCGCCTACGCCAACGGCTCGAGCAGCGGCGACTCGGGCTGGCAGGCCTCGCTTGAATTGCGCTACGTGCCCATGGCGGGCCTGCAGTTCGCGGCCTTCGCCGACGCGGGCCGGGTCCAGCTCAGCCAACGCCCCTGGACCGACGAACGCAACCAGAGGCGGCTTTCCGCCGCCGGCCTGAGCATCACGCAGGCCGGCCCGTCGCATCAGGTCATGGCCGCGATGGCCTGGCCCATCCAGCGCGAAAACGAACAGAACGGCCCCAAGCAAGAACCGCGCTTCTGGCTACGCGCCACGCGCTACTTCTGACCGGCCGCCCCCGAGTGCTGCAGCACCGTGCCACGCAGAATCCGGCACGTAATCCAACCCCAGAAGGAATCCCATGAACAAGACTCATACAGTGATATGGAACGCCAGCAAGGCATGCTGGACCGTGGCCAGCGAATGCGCCCGCCGCCGTGGGAAATCCGGCGTCTCCGGCGCCCGCGCGGTGCTGGCCGCCGTCGCGGCCGCCGGACTGAGCGCCCTGGCGCCGCAGGCCCTGGCCGCGCCCACCAACGGCACGGTCACGCACGGCAGCGCCTTCATCTGGCAGGACAATCCCGGCAACGTCGCCGGCCGGCCCACGAACACCGTCATCAGCCAGACCACGTCCAAGGCCGTCATCAACTGGAACACCTTCGACGTGGCCGGCAATGAATCCGTCACGTTCAACCATATGGATCCCAGCCATATGACGCTGAACAACATCACGGGCCTGGTCCCCTCCAACATCGCGGGCGCGATCAACGCCGTCGGCAAGGTCTTCCTGGTCAACCCGAACGGCATCGTTTTCAACAACACCGCGCGGGTCAACGTGGGCAGCCTGGTCGCCTCGACGCATGCCACCGACCCCATCGCGTTCTTCAACAACACCAGCGGCGTCTTCAACTTCGAGGCGCCAGCCGGCCAGAACAACATGGTCAACAACCTGGGCCACATCACCTCCAACTCTGGCGGGGACATCGTGCTGCTGGGCCATCGGGCGCGTAACGGCGGGAGCATCCAGACCAACGGTGGCTCCGTCGCGCTCGGCGGGGCCGGCTCCTTCACGCTGCGGCTTGGCAATGGCCCGCTCAGCCTGAGCGCGAATACCAGCGGCCTGTTCGCCGACGCCCAGAACACGGCTGCGGGCACGATCCAGGCGAACGGCGGACAGGCCCTGTTGATGGCCCGCGACTCGCGGCCGGCCAGCCCGCTGCAAGCGGTGGTGAACAATGCCGGCCTCATCGAGGCCGGCACGCTACAGGCCCGCCAAGGCAGGATCGTGCTTGATGGCGGCTCCGGCACGGTGCTGGCGGGAGGCCGAATGTCGGCCAGCGCCCTTGGCACTTACGGAGACGGCGGTTCGGTCTCGATCCGAGGCGGACACGTGAGCGTGCTGGCGGGCGCCCAGGTGGACACGCGCGCGAGCAATGGCAACACCGGCACGCTGGATATCCGCGGCGACGCGCTCAAGGTGAGCGAGTCCGCCGCCATCACGGGCAACATCCTGGCCAGCACGCTGGCGAATGCCTTGAACACAACGAACGTCAGCCTGGCCAGCAATGCCGGCGACGTCGAAGTGAACGCGCCGGTAAGCTGGAGCAGCGGCCACGCGCTGACGCTGAATGCAAGCCACGGCGGCGGCGGCAAGGTCGTGATCAACGGCGCCCTGACAGCCAGCGGCGCGGGCACCTCCCTGAATCTGTCGGCAGACCGACTGATCGACATCTCGCAGCGGATCACCCTGAGCGGCGTGTCCAACCAGATCCACCTGCGCACGACCCAGTCCGGCACGCCCGGCCTCGCGCCAACCGCCAATTACGTGCTGAGCGGTCCCGCCGGCCAGGCCGCGATCAGCCTGTCGGGCGCCAATCCGCTGTTCACGTCCAACGGACTGCGCCATATGGTGATCCAGAACCTGGCGCAACTGAACGCCGTCAACGGCAACGTGTCCGGCTACTACGTGCTGGGCTCGGACATCCGAGGCGCGGGCACGGTGCTGTCCATCGGCGCCGGTCAAGGCGGCTTCAAGGGGCTGTTCGATGGGCTGGGCAACAAGCTGGTCAATCTGGCAGTCCAGAATCCGGACAGCGTCGCCGGCCTGTTCAGCGAGTCCTCGGGCACGCTGCGCAATCTCATCCTGGACAACGTTTCGGGCACGGGTTCGCGACACATATACAGCGGCACCTTGATCGGCACCAACACGGGCACCATCTCCAACGTCCACATCGTCAACGGCCGGCGCTCCGGCTCTGAAATCGAGAACGGCGCTTTAGGCGGCATGGTAGGGTTCAATAATGGCGGCACCATTGAACGATCCAGCTACTCGGGCAACGTCAACACCTCGTCGCAAGTCTATAACGCGGGCGGGCTGGTAGGCCTGAACGTGAACGGCACCATCCGGGACAGCAGCAGCCAGGGGTCGGTTAACGACTACGCCGGCCACGGCTCCAACGTCGCCCATCTCGGTGGACTTGTCGGCATCAACCGGAATGGCGTGATCATCAACTCCTCCAGCACGGCCTCGGTCACGACCAAACAACAGAGCAACATCGGCGGCCTGGTCGGCACCAACTCCGGCCAGATCATCGCCAGCACCAGCAACGGCCGCGTCTCCAACACATGGGGCGGAAACGTCGGCGGACTGGTGGGTGAAAACACAGGCATGATTCTCGACTCCTCGCAAGCCGACGGCGAAGTCCAGGGGGCCGGCCTGGCCTCGGTGGGCGGACTGGTCGGCTTGAACGGCAACGGCGGCACGATCAACCGGGCGACCAGCAGCAGCGCCAGGGTATACCTGTCCGGCACGACCGCCAGCGTGGGCGGACTGGTGGGCATGAACGCGGCCGGAGCAACGATCAGCAATAGCGAGGCCCTGGGCAAGGATGTCCACGCCACCTCCGCCACCGGCGTGCGGGTCGGCGGCCTGGCTGGCGTCAACGACGGCGATATCCAGCAGAGCGCCGCCCGTGTGCGCGAGGTCAAGGGCGGGGGTAGCGCCTCCGCCGGCGGGCTGGTCGGCCGCAACACCGGCAACATCTTCGCGTCTGAGTCCGCGACGCTGCTGACGGAAAGCGGGAACAACAGCCATGCGGGCGGACTGGTCGGCTACAACGAGGGCAACGTCATGGCCGCGGTGTCCACGAGCCGCGTCGCCGCCGGCAGCTATTCGAACGTCGGCGGACTGGTCGGAACCAACGGCCTGCCGGCCAAGGTCTATCACTCGGAATCGTCGGGTGTCCTGGCAGGCAAAACGGGGTGCTCCGCCAACAACACCAACTGCTCTTGGACTTCCGGACAAGTCACCATGGGCGGCCTGGTCGGCCTGAATCGCGGTCTTGTTTCCGGATCATCCAGCAGCAGCTCGTTCCACGTCTACGATGCCGCCAAGACCGGCGGACTGGTGGGCATGAACCAGGGCCGCATGGAATACAACACGGCGCTGGGCGCTGCCGCGCTGCTTCGCCCGGCGGGCGTCAATCAAGGCATCATCGAGCCTTGACCTGACAGAGGCGGGCAACGGGGCCGGTCCGCATATCGCCGGCCCTGCGGCCAAGCCCGGATCCCCTGGAGGAGGATCCGCGAACGCCGCGCCGATGCGTCGATCCCCGCACAGCAGTCAGCTGTGCGGGGATCTTCTTTTGTGGGACGGAAAGCAATAAAGCCCGAATTCGGCCGACATCAAGACATCGGACTACGGGCGATGCCCTGGCGTATGCTTGCGCACCGCGATCAGTCGTAGCGCACCTGGAAGCGCACGCTGCTATTGGCCGGACCGGGTGTCACGCCCTGGCCTTCGTGATCGGTGCGCACATAGTGCGCCGCCAATTCCAGAGTCGTCGTCTCGCCATCCTGCAGCGTCCCATACTGCGGAAACTGTATATAGGGTCCGGCTTCCGGCGCGTCGCCGATGTTCACCTCCTTGCCGGGATCGTCGCGCCGCGTCAGCACGATGCCGAGATTCCTGGCATGGTTGATGTCGCTCTGATCCAGCCGCAGCACATTGGGCCAGCCGGGCACCTTGCCCTGGAAGCCCGGAGAAAACGATATCTTGGGCTTGGCCCGCGCCGCGCAGTTGCTCAGCGAGATGTCGAACGGCACGCTGCCGGCCCGGTCGCCTCGCCCGGGAAAACTGCCGCGGGTCACGGGTCCCATGGGCACTTCCCTGCCGCTGCCCTGATAGCTGGCATCCACGGCGCACACCGCCGTCACGACCGGCGGCGTCGTGCCGCCCCCGCTGATGAGTTGATCGATATTGAAGTCGAAGCTGGTATTGCAAGAAGGATCCGTGATCGGCCCCAGGTCCGTGCCCTCGGCAGCGGGCTGCGATTTCACTTGCACGATCTTGAAACGCATGCTGGCGCCCTGGTACGCCGTCGCCATTCCCGTCACGGGGAATGCGCCGATTCCAGGCAAGACATCGGAACCCATCTTCACCAGCTCCACGCGCAGGCCTATCAGTAATAAATATGGGGTCATTTGCATATTGGCCGGCATGATCAGCTGATCAATATTGCGGACCGCGCGGATCGCCGTCGTCGCCTGCACCTCGTTGGCACTGTCCCCGGGCGCGGCTCGCAACCGGATCCCTATTCCTGAAACGTTCGTAGGAAAGATGGTGCTGCCGTCCGGCCTGACCCCGGTCCACGTCGCTCCGGCCGCCAGGTAGTACCTGTTCTTGTCCGTCGTCGAGTCTACCGGCACCACCGTGGCGCTGGACGTCAACGTGACCGACCTGACGGCCAATACGGTGCCGTCCGGGATGACCTGGCTGCCGCCCACATTGCCGATCTGCGGAGGAATCCAAGCGCCCCCCGAGGTCTAGCCGGCGCCGAACGACTCGATTCTGCATGTTGTCGCGCGCGCCGACACGTTCTGGGCCCAGGCATCGACAGCAGGCAACGCGACACCGCCCGCCAGCAACAGCCCGACCAGCAGCCGGCTGGCCGGCCCCTCTTGTGGCGCGCGGGTCGGGCGATGAAACAGACGGTGGAACATGGTTTCTCCTTCTAGCTATGCCCGGCCGGCCACGAGGCCAGCCGATGGCGCTCAATCGACGCGCGCGAACTCGGCCTGGGCGCTGCCGCGCTTGGCCGCCCCAAAGTCGTCCACCGACTCATAATCCAGCGACAGCCCGCCCTGATCGCGCGGCGCGGGCCAGCGTCCCACGAAGGACGCGGACGACAGGGGCGGGACGGTCACTCCCGCCAGGCCATCCCCCTGGCTGCCGCGCACTTTCAGCGTCCGGAACGTGACGCTGTAGGGAGTGGGGTTTTCCGCCAACACGCGCATCGAACCGTTGCCGGCATCGCGCCAGGTCCAGCGCAGCTTGCCCGGCGCATCGCTTGCCTTTCCTTGCAGGCCCTCGGGCCGGAACAAGACCTTCATCGACAGGTGCAGTTGCAGGCGCAGGCTGTTCTGCTCGTCGCTCACGACCGGCACTTCCAGGAAGTTCACCCAGAACAGGGACTCGCGATCCTTGGGCAAGGACTCGCCGGTATAGCGCAACTGCACCGCCTTGCGTTCGTTCGGCTCCAGGCGCAGGAGCGGCGGCGTCAACACGAACGGCACCTTCAGCCGCGCCAGATCGTTGGCGTCCCGCGCCTCGCCCCGGTCCAGCCAGGACTGCACCAGGATCGGCTCGGCGCCGATATTGCCGACATAGACGCTGATTGCCTTTTCACGGGCGGGATAGACGAAGCGCGTGCCATCGACGGACATGTCCGCACGGGCGGCGCCGGCCAGCCCGATCCATGCCGCCACGATCGCCATGCCGGCCAAGCCCGCGTGGCGCAGTGCGAGAATGCGCCGGCCGATCATGGCTTCAGCCCCGCCACCGGCATCGGGCCGGCGGGTGATGCCGGCTCCGGCTGGCAGACGCTCTCGACCACATCGAAGCCGCTCTGGCCGCGCTCGCGCTCGGACAGCGCGTAGTCGATGCGGCAGCGCTGGTCGGCTTTCGATCCCCAACGCACGCTGACGCGGCCTTCATCCTTGCGCACGCGCATGACGATGCGGCTGCCCTGGCCAACGCTGCCGATCACCTCGCCATCCTCGAGATCGTAGACCTCGGCGCCGAATGGCAGCGGAGCGCCATCTCGCTGTTTGCCGTCGACCAGTACGGGCCTGGACCGGCGGGTGGGATAGGACAGCAGCACCACCGCGCCGGCGCGCGGCGCCACGGTACGCATATTGCTCAGCAGCTCTACGTCGTCGGCCATGTCGGCGGAATCCAGTTCCACGCTGTTGCTTCGATACGGCATCAGATAGGGCACCAGGCCATAGCCCCGCCCATCGATGCGGCTGTTGCGGTCGCGGGTGGTCCGCGCGTCCTTGGCGTCCGGTGCATGCAGCAGGCCGATGGTATCGCCCAGGACCGGCGCCAGCGTGACCCCGCCCGCGTGGGCCAGCACGTTGCCCGAGGCGCGCAGGCTGGTCTGCCGATAGTCGCGCCCCTGCGAGATGCTGGCGCCTACCTGGGCCAGGCTGCCCAGGTAGTCCAGGTTGCCGTTGGCCGATGAGATGCCCGAGCGGCTGTTGTAGCTGGTGCCGAGCGAATAGTTGAACAGCGAGTCCTCGCCGGCCGATCCGCCCACGCTCAGGCCGGAATTCGTGCCGCCCGCGCCGCTATGGCTGGTGTAGCTGTTGAGCAGGGGCGCGTCGTAGGTCTTGCCCAAGGGAATGTTCAGGTTAAGGGTGACCGTGGTCTCGCGTTCGCGTCCCAGCGAATACAAGCCGCCGTTGACGGTGCTGCGTTGCACGTTCAACGCGTAGGAAACGCGGCCCCAGTTGTTGTAGTAGCCGCCGCCAAAATTGATGTTGCGGCCCGCGCGCTTCCAGTACTGGATCGCCGAGCCATTCAGGTAAAAGGAGCCCAGCCTGTCACCGAGCGACTGGTTGATATTGACATCGATACGATTGCGCAGCCGGCCGCCGGCATCGTAGTAGCGATCGGACTTCGGGATGTTGCGCTGGGCGACGGCTTCGTTGAAGCCGACGAAGCCGCTGGTCGAATAGCGATATGCCAGCACCGAGAAATTCGTGCCCGTCTCGGGCAGATTCTTGCTGTATGACAATCGATAGCTGGAGCCCGATGACTTTTCATTGGCCAGCTTGGCGGTCGCCGCCGTGATGTCACCGGCCAACGCGCCCCATTCGGTATTGAGCACCGCGCCCAGCAACACCGAACGATAGTTGCCGCTGAGCGCCAGCCCCCCGTAGGCCGTGACCAGATTGCTCAGGCCGCGCCGCACCAGGCCTTCGAACACCGCCGGCCCGCCGCTGCGGTAGCCCGAGGCCATGGCCTGCCCCAGCGACATCGAGTAACGCGTTTCGCCGGACTTCAACAGCTCGACGGTCGTGGCAAAAGGCACGGTGAAGCGGCGCGTTTCGCCATTGGCCTCGACGACGCGCACCTCCAGGTCGCCGCCATAGCTGGCCGCCTGCAGATCCTCGATGACGAACGGTCCCGCCGCGACCGTGGTTTCATGGACCAGGAAACCACGCTGATAGACGCTGACCGTGGCATTGGTCTGGGCGGTGCCGCGTATGGTCGGCACGTAGTTGCGCCGTTCGTCGGGCAGCATGCGTTCGTCGCTGGCCACGCGCACGCCGCGAAACGAAACCGGGTCGAAATACCGCCCATCGGAAGATGTCTCGCCCAACAGCAGTTCGGATTTCCAGGACGGGATGCCGGTCACCGCGTACAGCCGGCCCCGTTGATAGCGCGAACCTTCGCGCGATCCCCAAGCCACCGAGCCATCGTGCCGGACGCGCCAGGAGGCGACGTTTAGCCCGGCGCTCAAGCCCAGGTAGCCTCGGTCGTCGGAACGTCCGCCGCGCACGTACTGTGAATAGTAATTGCCGGTATAGCCCAGCCGCGCGGCGGTGATGCCGCTGTCCGACAGGGCCGGATCCACATAGATGCTGGCGCGTCTCGTACCCAGGTAGATGGTGGGCACGGTCAATAACAACTGCTGTTCCGCCGCGTCGAACCTGACCTGCGTGCCGGGCACATGGCTTGCCAGATCGCCGCAATAGGGCGTGTCTCCCAGCACGGGACGCCCCTGCTCGACGGCCTGACGTTCGAGCTTTTCCATGTCGAACCCCGAGCTGCGCAACAGTTCGGCGGTGTAGCAAGGTGCCGCGCCCTCTTGATCCACGTCGCGGAACTCAACGAAAGAGGCCCCACGCCAGTTGCCATTCACCAACACATCGACGCGATACTGGCCGGGCAATACGGCGTTGGGCTTTTCGAAACGGGAAAGATCGACGGAATCGCCCGAGACGCCGCGCAACAACATATTGGAATCGAACTGCACGTACTGCTTGGATTTACCCTGCGCCTGCGCATCCGCCACAATGGCCAACATGCAAAGGCCCGCCATCCAGACCCGCCGTTGCCGCGACTTGCGCCTGTTTCCAGGACGAGCCGTCACCTGCATCGTCAAATGCATCGTTCTAGCCTTGCGAAAAAATGGAGCCTTCAGAAGCGCCGGTCAGGGCGATGACAAGGGGCGCTGATACGAGTGCCTGCCGCCAAAATCATTGATGGCCCAGTAGTGAATCTGACTTTGGCCCGGCACGGGATTTCGACCGGCCGAAACAGGAAAGCGCAACTTGGAAAATGGCGCCACCATGGCGTCCTGGCCTGCCCGGTCCAGGATCTCGCGACGCCCCGCCGTTTCCAGCTCGACAGACAAGAAAGACACGTGATACGGCGTCGGATTGTGCACTTCAACAGCGCCTGCGCCTGGGACCAGCGTCCATGTCAAGCTGTCTGGCGCGTCCCCGGCATCTCCGGACAATCCGGTCGGACGGAAGAACAGCTTGACCCGGGTGCGAAACTGCAAGGTCAGCGCATTCTCCTCGCTGCCGCGCGGCGGAGTTTCCATCACGTTCAGGTAAAACAGCGACTCCCTGTCCGTGGGCAATGGCCGTTTGGCGTAGAACACACGCAGCAGCGCGCTACCGTCAGGCTCGACCCTGGTCAGGGCGGGTGACACGATAAACGGCACCACCATCACTTCGGGCGACAAATTCGGGCGGCCGTCGTCAAGCCAGGACTGAGCGAGTATGGGATAGCTGCCCGGATTCCGCATCCGGATGCTGACATCCTTGGCCTTTTCCGGATAGACGATGCGCGTTCCCTCCAGGACCAGGGTTGCCTGCGCCACGCCAGCGCCGGCAACCCAAGCCATGACGCCCATGCACAACCAACGTACTGCAACACGCTTCATGGGCGTCATGCCTGCACCTCGACTTATCGGTAGGACACCTTGTATGCGATTTGCGAACCGGCGTTACCAGACTCGAGCGTGCCGCTGGCCCTGACATAGCCCGCCTCGAAAGTGAGGTCTCCGGCAAGGATCTGCGTGACGGTCGTATCGTTCGAGAACCTCAACTGAAGCGTCTGTACGTCGCTCGGAGACATGGTGCCTCGGAGGTCAAGCTTGTTGGTCTTGCCATTGCCGGCGTTCCAGATGCCGATCTCGACGCCTTTCGCCGGCTGGAAGCCAGTGACCATCAGATTGCCCGTGGCTCCATTGATGTTCGCCGAACCCTGGTCGAATTCAATGGCGGCGCCTCGCGTTTCGGTTTGTGCGGCGCCCGCGGCAGGGTTGGTAGGCAGAGGCGTGAGCAAGCTGCAATTGGACAGGCTGATCTTGAACGTCTGCTTGGAGCCAATGTTGGCGCCCACGGCCAGCGCCTTCACCGCCGCAGTGGGATCCACGTTGCCGAGCCGCACATCAGTGATGTTGCTCGCAGAACCCTGACCGCCATTGACGGAGCACGTGGTGTCCGACACGCTGCCCGTGAAGCGGATCTGACCGTCCCAGGCGGCCTGCGCGTGCGAAGCCGCCGGCGCCAGAGCCGCCAGCAGCGCGCCGGCAGAAATGAGATACGAGAGAGAACTGCGCTTCATCGTTGTCGTTCCTTATTGATTGGAGAGATGAAACCGGCGCGCCGCAACGACGCATCCAGGCCTTGCCATCGGCGGAGTACCGGAAACCCGGAATCCTGATGCCGGTCCCTGATGCGGATACGGCCTGTTTGAAGCACCCGGATCAAGGATTCGGGTACTTTGCCAGCGGGCACATTTCGGGTCTCTTGAACGAAAACGAAATACAGCTAGTAAAAATACGAGTTCCCCCTTCCCCCCTTGCATAGTGGAAGACAAGAACGCGACGCAGGATGAGGCGCCATGGCGTGGCCTCGCGCCTGGCGACGACGATGCGGTGCCGGCCGCGCGGCGGTGCGCGGCCGGCATGGGCACGAACCTAGCGCAAAGCCTGGTCCGCCCAATCTCGCAGCGGCAACGGCGGCTGCGCATCCAGAATGCGCGCCAATACCAGTTTCAGTTCCGGCCAACCCCCGCTGGCGCTGGGCCAGCGGCTGGGCACGACCGCGATCCAATCGCCTCCCGGCGCGCGCTCGGCCATCTTGAAACGGAAGGTGTAGTGCCCCGCCACGCCCATGCGCAGGTCGGTCACCACCAGCGCATCGCCGATCACGTCATAGCGCAGCCAGTCGCCGGTGAACCAGCGCAGCCTGTCGTGCAGCGCGGACCCCGTCAGGTTGGCGCCGGCGTCCGGGTTGAGCGACAGGCGCAGCCATTCCGGCGACGTCCGATCAAACCAGCCCGATACGGCTTCGTAATAGTGATCGTCCGGCGTCTTGGCAAGCACGCGCCATACGAGCGTATTGAACGGCATGGGCACGGCGCGCAAGGCCGTGACCTCGATGCCTTGCGCGGCCATGGCATCGCGCACGCGGTGCTCGGCCGCCACCCTGCCCGCCAACCCGAAGCCCAGATAGGCCGTACTGAAAACCAGCGCCGCCGCGAGCAATCCGCGCGCGCGCGCCGTCATGCCCGCCGCGACCGCATACAGCGACGCCGCCAGCAACGGCACCGTATAGACCGGGTCGATGATGAACACGGCCGCCCAGCTTTCCGGCACCGGCGCCAGCGGCCAGAACAGCTGGGTGCCATAGACGGTGAAGGCGTCCAGCAATGGATGTGTCACCAAAACCAGCCAGAGCGTCAGGAACAAGCGCCGACCGCCGTAGGGAGCCTGCGGCCAATACCGGCGTATCAGCCAAGCCAGCAGCGCCGCCAGGCCGGTCAGGACGAACAGAGAATGGGAAAAACCCCGGTGATAGGTCATCAATGAAACCGGGTCCGGATAGCGCATCAGTACGTCCAGGTCCGGCACGGTCGCCAGCGCGGCGCCCCAGAGCAGCGCCCTGCGCCCCTGGAAACGCCCCAGCAGCGCGCCCTGTATGCCGGCGCCCAGCACGGCTTGTGTAACGGAATCCATGATCCTCCGACAATCGGCTTCATTCATATGGCCGACGCATGCCGGTCCCACAATGCAGGCGTTAAGATACTCGATTGCGTTCAGCTGATATTCAACTTCCGCACATGGATCAATACATAGACCAGATCGGCATGTTCATCGAGGCCAACCAGGCCTGGGCCGGACCGATCACCTTCCTGCTCACGCTGGGAGAATCCCTGGTGCTGGTGGGCCTGTTCATTCCCGCCACGGCGCTGATGCTGCTGACGGGCGGCCTGATCGGCGCCGGCACGCTGGATCCCTGGAACGTGCTGGCCTGGGGCATCGCGGGCGCGATCGTGGGTGATGCCTTGTCCTACGGCCTGGGCCGCTGGGCCGGCCCCGGCGTGCTGCGCCGCTGGCCGCTCAAGCAGCAACGCACGGCGGTGGCGCGCGCCAGGCTGTTCTTCTACCGCTATGGCTTCGCCTCGGTGCTGATCGGCCGGTTCCTCGGGCCTATCCGTTCCACCATCCCCACCGTAGCCGGCGTCATGGGCATGGCGCATGGCCGCTTCCAGCTGGCCAACGTGTCCTCCGCCATCCTGTGGATGCCGCTGATGCTGGCGCCGGGCTATGTCACCGCGCGCAGCCTGGGCTCCGCGGAAAACGCGCAACAGATCGCCATGCTGATCGGCGCCGGCTTTTCGGTGGTGTTGGGCGTCGGGCTGCTGGTCGCCATGCTGCGAAAAAAAGGGAAGCCCCAGCCCCGAAGCGCCACGCGCTCCTCCCTGTAGGAGGCGCAGCTGCGGACCGGGTTGCGGACAGCCCCTCCCCCGCGGCGCTTGTGCGCTTCCCCCTCAAGGAGGCGCCTCTGCGGACCGGCGGAGCCGGCTCCGCGCGGCCTCGCCCCGGGAGCCTGCCATGCGCAGAAGGGGTCGCGGGCTGCACGGAATGGCATATAGTGCTGGAATGACTGGAATGGAGATGTCTGATGGCTCTGGGCGGCGAACCAAAGGATGGCGATTACGCGCGCTATGTCAAAGAACTGAGTCGTGTCAGCGCGTCGGGTCTGTTCAACGCGCCCTCGCCTGACGCCACGCGGTCTCCCGGCGCGACATCCGGCGGCGAGTCCACGTCGACTAGCCCGCTGTCGTCCGCGCCCTGGGGCAATGGCGGCACGCCGCCCGTGCCCCATTCCACCCTGCCCCCCGCACAACCGGATACCGACGCCGCAACGCTGGCCAAGACCGCCGCCAAGCGCGGCGTCGGCAAGGTGCTGACGGTCGCCGCGGCGGTGGTCGGCCTGATCGCGGCGCGCATTGTGCTGCAGGCGCTGAACAATCCGCGCGCCGGGCTGGACGATTTCATGCCCGCGGTGTTCCTGGCCTTCTTCGCCTTCATGCTGTTCAAGGCCGCCGGCGACGCCCGCAAGCCCGGCAAGCCGCCCGCCGGCAAACTGCCGCCGCTGAAGTCCACCTACCGCAAGGACGGCTAGCAGCAGCCTGGCCTGGCGCGACCCCGGCCTGCATCGCCAGCCAGCTGCGGCCTACCAGCTGCGGCCTGCCGACTGCGGTCAACCGGATACAGCCCGCCAGACGCTACGGGCAGAGAGCGGCCGACTGAGTGGCCGACTACCCAGGCCAGCGCCCGGGCACGGCCGGCGTAGCGCCACGGGGTGCTAACATCTGCGCCCTGCGCGCGATCCGCGCAGGTATTCCCGCGTCAAATATACGGAGCGAAAGTGAACACACCCGTCGGATTGAACCCGGCCCAAGCGGCCACGATGCTGAAACTGCAGGATCACCTGAACAGCATGATCAATCCCGCCTGGGTGACCAGCGGTTCGCGCTTCCTGCGCGCCGCGTTCGTGGAATCAGCCGAGGCGCTGGAACACCATGGCTGGAAATGGTGGAAGAAGCAGACCATCGACCTGCCCCAGGTGCAGATGGAACTGGTCGACATCCTGCACTTCTACCTGTCGCACACCATCGTCCAGGCAGGCGCGTCGATCGAAGGCGCCGCGGCCGAGCTGATGCGCGACCTGGCCGGCCCCGGCACCGTCACGCTGGACGGCGCTACCCGTGAGCTGGCCGCGTTGAGCGTGCCCGAGCTGCTGGAACTGATCGGCGGACTGGCCGTGTGCGGCCGCGCCAGCTTCAAGGTCCTGGAACGCACCATGACCGCCTGCGAGATGGGCTGGAACGACGCCTACACCCAGTACGTGTCCAAGAACGTGCTGAACATCTTCCGCCAGCGGCACGGCTACAAGGAAGGCACCTACATCAAGATCTGGAATGGCGAGGAAGACAACGTGGTGCTGGCCCGGCTGATGTCCGCGCTGGACCCGGCGCAGGCCGATTTCGCCGACCAGTTGCAGGCCCAGCTGGAACAGGCCTACGCCAAGCTGTAGTTCCTGGCCCGCAGCGGCGGTTCCAGATAAAAAAAGCGCCGCCTTGCCAGCGGCGCTTTTTCTTGCGTGCCGAATCCGCGTCAGCGCTGGCCGAAGCGCGTTTCCCCGAACAGCGCCTTGTGCTCGCGCGGCTGCGAACGCCAGTACTGGCGCGGCGCGTCGACCTGTCCGCCCAGCTGCGCGGCCGCGTGCCAGGGCCAGCGCGGGTCGTACAGCATGCCGCGCGCCAGCGCCACCATGTCGGCCTGCCCGCTGACCACGATTTCCTCGGCCTGGGCGGCCTCGGTGATCAGTCCCACCGCGATCGTGGGCATGCCGACGCGGCGCTTGATCTCAGCGGCGAAAGGCACCTGATAGTTCGGCGCGACCGGGATCTTCTGCCGAGGCGACACGCCCCCGCTGGACACGTCGATGAAGTCGCAGCCGCGCGCCTTCAGCGCCTCTGCGAAGGCCGTGGTCTGCTCCAGGTCCCAGCCGCCCTCCACCCAGTCCGTGGCGGACACGCGCACGCCCAGCGCGACGGATGTCGGCACCACGTCGCGCAGTGCCTGGAATACCTCCAACGGGAAACGCATGCGGTTTTCCAGCGAACCCCCATAGGCGTCGTCGCGCCGGTTCGCCAGCGGCGACAGGAACTGGTGCATCAGGTAGCCATGCGCGGCGTGCAACTCGATGGCGTCGAAACCCAGCCGCAGCGCGCGCCGGGCGCTGGCCACGAACGCATCGCGCACGCGGGCCAGGCCAGCGGCGTCCAGCGCCTGCGGCGCCGGCTCGGATTCATTGTGCGGCAGCGCCGAGGGCGCCCAGCCCTGCCAGCCGCCTTCGGTGGACGGCACCAACTGCCCGCCGTCCCAGGGAGCGTGGCTGGACGCCTTGCGTCCGGCGTGGCCGAGCTGGATGCCCAGCTTGATCGGCGAATAACGGCGCATGGCCGTCACCACGCGGCCCAGCGCGGCCTCGGTTTCATCGGACCACAAGCCCAGATCGCCGGGCGTGATGCGGCCGTCGGGCTCCACCGCCGTCGCCTCGACGAACAGCAGCGCGGCGCCGGACAAGGCCAGATGGCCCAGATGGATCATGTGCCAGTCGGTGGCACAGCCCGCGTCGGCCGAGTATTCGCACATGGGCGCGATCACGATGCGGTTGGCCAGTCGCAGGGGACCGGCCTGGGTGGGGGTGAACAATTGGCTCATGCGCAAGCGTCTCCGGGCAATGGAGCGCACAGCATAGCGCCGGCGCGCCGCAGCCGGGCCGATCCCCGAGGCCGCGACAGGGTCAAAGCCCGCCGCGCGGCCCGGCGCCCGCCGCGCATGGCACACCGCCCCCTGCCCGCCGTTCACTGCCCTTCGATCACGCTGTCCAGGAACTGCCGCGTGCGCGCTTGCCGGGGCTGGCTGAACAGCGTGGCGGACTCCGCGTCCTCGACGATATTGCCCTCGTCGAAGAACAGCGTGCGGTCCGAGCTGCGCTCGGCGAACTTCATCTGGTGGGTGACGATGATCATGGTCATGCTGCGGCGCGCGGACAGGTCGCGCAGGATCTGCAGGATGCCGCCCACCAGCTCGGGATCCAGCGCCGACGTCACCTCGTCGAACAGCATGATCTCCGGACACATGGCCAAGGCCCGCGCAATGCCCACGCGCTGCTTCTGGCCGCCGGACAGCTGCGCCGGATAGGTGTCCAGCTTGTCGCCCAACCCCACCATCTCCAGGTATTCCACGCCGCGCTCGCGCGCCTGCTCGCGACTCAGGCCCTGCACCCGCAGCGGCGCCTCCATGGCATTGCCCAGCGCGGTCATGTGGGGAAACAGGTTGAAGTGCTGGAACACCATGCCGATCTTGCCTCGCACCCGGCGCAAGTGGGACGAATGCAGCCCCGCCGGCTTACCGCCAGCGTCCGTCCACATGGGCACGCCGTCTATCTCGATCTCGCCGCCGCTGGGCCGTTCCAGCGTCATCAGCACGCGCAGCAAGGTCGACTTGCCCGAGCCGGACGGGCCGATCACGGCCACCGTCTGACCAGACGGGATCTCCAGGTCGATGCCCTTGAGCACCTCCAGGTCGCCGTAGCGCTTGCGCAGGCCGCGAATGTTCACACTGGCGCTCATCGTTTTCCTCCATAACGTTGCAGGCGGGTTTCCAGCCCGCGCACGCCCCAGGCCGCCAGCAGGCTAAGCGCCAGGAACAGCGCGCCCACCAGGGTCAGGGGCTCGGTGTAGCGGAACGTGGCCGAGCCGAGCATCTTGCTCTGCTGCAACAGTTCCACCACCGTGATGGCCGACAGCAAGGGCGTGTCCTTGAACATGGCGACCAGATAGTTGCCCAACGCCGGCACCACCGGCGGAATCGCCTGCGGCAGCACCACGTCCACCGCCGTGCGCCAGCGCGGCAGGTTCAGGGCGATGGCGGCCTCGGTCTGCCCCTTGGGCACGGCTTCGATGCCGGCGCGGTACACCTCGGCGCAATAGGCGGCGTAGTGCAGGCCCAGCGCCAGCACCCCGGTAGCCAGCGGCGACATGCGCAGGCCGGTCAGCGGCAGGACATAGAACAGGAAGTACATCTGCACCAGCAGCGGCGTGCTGCGCACGAACTCGATCACGAAGGCCGCCGGCCAGGACACCAGCCGCAACCGTGCACGCCGCAGCAGCGCCAACGCCAGTCCGAGCGTGACGGCGACCAGCATGCCCAGCACGGTGGCCTGGATCGTGACGATCAGGGCTGCGCCCAGCGCGGGCAGGATTTCGAGCGCGTATGACCAGTCGAATATCGGCGTCATCGGATGCGCATCCTCCGTTCAAGCAGGCGCACGCCCGCGGTGATCAGCAAGGCCACGGCGAAGTACATCAGCAGCATCAGGCTGAAGATCTCGGTGGTGCGCAAGGTCTCGCCGCGCAGCAGCTGGCCTCGGAAGGTCAGGTCCGTGATGGTCACCAGCGACACCAGCGCGGTGTTCTTGAGCAGTTCGATCAGCAGATTGCCCGCCGGCGGCAGCATGGCCGGCACGGCCTGCGGCAAGACCAGCCGCCGCAGGATCTGCCCGCGCGTGAAGTTCAGCGCCACGCCCGCCTCGCGCTGGCCCGGCGGCACGGCCCGGATCGCGCCGCGCACCACCTCGGCGCCATAGGCGCCGGCGTTCAGGCCCAGCACCACGATGCCGACCAGCATGGCGGGCAATTGCAGGCCGAACAGCGGCAGCACGAAGTAGAACCAGAACAGCTGCACCAGCGCGGAGGTGCCGCGGAATACCTCGACGTAGACGGAGGCCAGCCAGCGCAGCGGACGCCGCGTCGACAGGCGGCCGACGCCCGCGGCAACGGCCAGCGGCACGGCCAGCGCGGCGGCGCCCGCCATGACCTGCAGCGTCACGCCCAGCCCGTCCAGCAGCGGCGGCGCCAGCTCGCCCAGGGTCTCGATCCAGCTCGTCATGGCGCCGTCCTCACCGGCCCGCGCACAGCTTGGCCGCCGTCATGCCATTGGGCAGTTCCTCCGCCGTGAAGCCGAAGGGCGCGACCAGTTTCTTGTGTTCCTCGGTGCCCAGGAACTTGGCCAGCTCGGCATTGAACGCGTCGACGAAGGCCTGGTCTTCCTTGCGGAAGGCATAGGCGCCATAGCCGCGCACGCCCTTGCCGTCGATCACCGGATCGTTGAAGGGCTCGGCCTTTTCCAGGCCGCTGTCCTTGCCGGCCTTGCCCATCAGGTCGTTCACGGTCAGCGCGGTGGCGGCATAGGCATCGGCGCGCCCGGCCTGCACGCCGGCCAGCGCGCTCACCGCGTCGGGAAACACGACGGTGCGGTCGGGCGGCACCTTGAGGCTGGCGGCGTAGTCCGATTCGATCGCGCCCACCACCACGCCCAGCCTGGCGTCGGGGTTCTTGGCCGCGTCCTCGTAGCTGTGCAGGTTCTTGGGATTGCCCTGCTTGACCAGCATGGCCTGGCCCACGCCATAGGTGGGATTGGAAAACGCAGCTTGGCCGCAGCGCTCGGGCGTGATGTACATGCCCGCGGCGATGATGTCGAAGCGCCTGGCCTGCAGGCCGGGAATCAGCGAACCGAATTCCGTCAACACGCCCTCGACCTGGTTGATGCCCATGCGCTTGAGCACGACCCGTGCGATTTCGACGGACTCGCCCGTCACCTCGGCGCGCTGGCTGTCCATGTAGGCGAATGGCGCCTCGTTGGCGTAGCCGATGCGGATCTTGCCGGCCGCCTTGGCCGCCTCCAGCGTACTGGCGGCTCCCTTGGCGCCCGCCGAGCCGGCCTGGCTGTCGGAACCGGAGTCCGAGCAGCCTGCCAGCCCGGCTGCGCCCAGGGCCAGCAGCACGCCTGCCAGCAAGGCGTGGCGGCGGGAAGCGCGCGGCAGAGTGGTCTTGCTCATTGTTTTCTCCCATGTCGCAATATCTTCGCTAGAAATCATACGTCAATAAATGATTTCACTACTAATCATATGGACATGAAAAAAGCAGGCCGAGGCCTGCTTGCGGAAGCTGCCACCCTGGGCGGCGGCGGGGAATGCGAGGGATCGCTACAAGACGTGTCTTTATTGCCCGGCGTAGGAGAAACGGCCGTTCTTGACCACGCCCATCACGCGGGCGCGCTCGTCGAAGCCTTGGTGATCGTCCTTGGAAATATTGAACACGCCATTGGGCACGGCCAGGTCGCGGGTCGACTCCAACGCGTCGCGCAGCGCCTTGCGGAATTCCGGCGTGCCGGGCTTGGCGCCGCCCTTCAGGGCGCGGGCCACGGCCGAATCCAGCAGCATCCATGCGCCATAGGCGTCGCCGGCGAACTGGGTCAGCGTGTGGGCGCCGTACTGGGCTTCGTACTTGTCCGCGAACGCGACCGCCACCTGCTTGACCGGATTGGAATCCGGCAATTCGCGCGCCACCACGCCGGGGCCGGTGGGAAACAGCGTGCCTTCCACGTCCTTGCCGCCGACCTGCAGGAATTCCAGCGTGCCGATGCCGTGCGTCTGGTAGATGACACCGCCGTAGCCGCGCTCGAGCAGCGTCTTCTGCGGCAGGGCCGAGGGCGTGCCGGCGCCGGCGATCAGCACCGCGTCGGGCTTGGCGGCGATGAGCTTGAGCACCTGGCCCATCACCGACGCGTCGGTGCGCTGGAAGCGTTCCTGCGCCACGATCTTCAGGTCGGCGCCGGCGGCGGCGCTGAATTCCTTCCACCAGCTGTCGCCATAGGAATCGGCGAAGCCGATGAAGGCCACGTTCTTCAGGCCCTTCTTCTTCATGTCCTGGACCAGGGCGGTGGCCATCAGCGAGTCATTTTGCGGCATCTTGAAGGCCCAGGCGCGCTTGGGATCGGACAGCGGCTCGACGATCACGCTGGAGGCCGCCAGCGCGATCATCGGCGTGCCGGTCTCGGCCAGCACATCCAGGCCGGCCAGCGCGGCGGCCGTGATGTTGGGGCCGACGATGGCGTCGACCTTGTCCTCCGAGGTCAGCTTGCGCATGTTCTTCACGGCGCGGCTGACATCGGTGCCGTCGTCCAGCACCACGTAGCGGGCGGGCTGTCCGCCCAGCGTGGCCGGCCACAGCCGGACCGCGTTGTTGGTCTGGATACCGATGGCCGCGGCGGCGCCTGTGGTGGACACATCCACCCCGATCACGATTTCGGCACGAGCGGACAGGGCGGGAACGGACAGAACGGCGACGCAGGCGAGGCGTGCGAGCAGGCGGGACATGACAGCGGATCTCATGAAAAGCAACAAGCCGGTACGGCAAAAACGGGCACGGGGATAGTAGCCCAAACAGGCGGCGTCCCTTGTGCGGCGCATCCGGGCGCGCGCGGCGTGGCGACTGCCTCGCGTCTTCAGTTCATCGGGTTCGCGCCCGTGCGGTTCTCGTAGACCAGCGCTGCCAGCGTCAGGTCCTCCAGCGCGCTGCCGACCGCCTTGAATACGGTGATCTCGCGCGCGTCGCGCCGGCCCGGCGCCTTGCCCGACACCAGATCCGCCAGCGTGCCGCGCAGGTCTTCGCGCCTCAGCACGCCGGCCTGGAACGCGGCCAGCAGGTCGCCGGCCTTGGTCGGCGCTTCATCGGTGTCCACATAGACGGACGTGCCGTCAAAGCAGGCCGTGTCGGTTTCGATCATGTCCGGCTTGAAGCTGCCGATCAGGTCCAGGTGCGTGCCGGGTTGCAGCCAGGCGCCATGCACCAGCGGCACGGTGGACAGCGTGGCGCAGCTGACGATATCGGCCTGCCGCACCGCCGCTTCCAGATCCTCGGTCGCGGCCGCGTCGTAACCCTGCGCGCGCAGTTCCTCGGCCAGCGCCTGCGCGCCGGCCGCCCGCAGGTTCCACACCAGCACCTTGCGGATCGGCCGGACCGCGCTCATCGCCTGCGCCAGCAATCCGGCGATACGGCCGGAGCCCACGATCAGCAGCACGGCGGCGTCCGGCCGCGCCAGGTACGAGGCGCCCAGCGCCGCCGCGCCGGCGGTGCGGAACACCGTGACGATGTCGCCGTCGACCTGCGCCAGCGGCACGCCGCTGCGGGCGCTGTACAGGTTGTAGGTTGCGTGCAGGCCCGGCAGCGACTGGCGCGTGTTCTCGGGAAAGATATTGATCACCTTCACGCCGAAGTAACCGCGTTCGTTCCAGGCCGGCATGATGAGCGAGGTGCCATGCGCGCCGCCGGACTCGATCGCGTGCACATGGCGTGCCGGCACGTGGGCGCCTTGCGCGAAGGCCTCGCGCAAGGCGGGGATGGCCTGCTCGAAGGACAGCGCGCCGCGGGTTTGTTCCGTGTCGATCACCAGCATCTTGATTCCGCACCTGTATGTAATTGTTCGAGGGCCAGTGTGACGGCGCGCGCGCCTGCTGGCAAGCGCATCGCCGCGCGCGCAAGCGATGTCGATGCAATGGCGCGGGCTTGCGGTTACATCGGCTTGCCCGGGCCCGCGCCCGGTCGCCGTAACATGACTGCCAGGCTTCGCCGCGACGGCGCACCGGCGTGGCGGACGCCTCCCCTTTTCCCTGATGAAGGAGTCCCCCATGAAGAAAACCGCAACCGCCGCCTGGTCGGGCGATCTGAAAACCGGCAAGGGCACGATCTCCACGCAAAGCGGCGCGCTCAAGGAACAGCCCTACGGCTTCAACACCCGCTTCGGCGACACGCCCGGCACCAATCCCGAGGAACTGCTGGGCGCGGCCCATGCCGGCTGCTTCACCATGGCGCTGTCCAACATCCTGGCCGAGTCCGGCATGGTCGCCCAACGGCTGGACACCAAGGCGGAGGTCACGCTGGACAAGGCCGACGGCGGCTTCGCCATCACCGCCGTGCACCTGACCGTGGAAGCCGTCATCCCGGGCGCCAGCGCCCAGGCCTTTGAAGACGCGGCCCGCAAGGCCGAGACCGGCTGCCCGGTATCCAAGGTCCTGAAGGCGAAGATCACCATGGAGGCGCGACTGAAGGCCTGAGGCCGGTCCGCCGCCCCACGCCTGCCCCGGCCAGCCGGGGCGCGCCGTCCGCCGCATCATTGGGCTGCCCTATCCCGGACTTGGCGAAAATCAATTTGACGGGCGTTCTGCTCAAGAGAATAATGAGAACCATTCTCAGGAGTGGTTCATGACCGGACTCATCGTCGCGATGTCGGGCGGCAAATCCGCCCTGGCGCAGAACGCCCAGCTGTCCGCCAGCATGCGGCGCATGGTCGGCTCGGGCCTGCTGGTCGCCGTCGGCTACATCGACCCGGGCAACTGGGCCACCGACATCGCCGGCGGCAGCGGCTTCGGCTACGGCCTGCTGTCGGTGGTCATCGCGTCCGCGCTGCTGGCCCTGGGCTTCCAGGTGCTGGTATCGCGGCTGGCGCTGGCCACCGGGCAGGATCTGGCCACCCTGACCGCGCGCCACCTCTCCCCCCGCATGGCCAAGGCCGCCTGGCTGGCCGGCGAGGCCGCCATTCTCGCGACCGCGCTGGCCGAGCTGGTCGGCGGCGCCATCGCGCTGCGCCTGCTGTTCGGCCTGCCCCTGCTGGGCGGCGTGGCGGTGACCGGCGTCGGCACCTTCGCCGTGCTGGCGCTGACGCGCGGCAACGCCGACCGCCACGAGCGCGTCATCGCCGTGCTGCTGGCCATCGTGGCCGCATCGTTCGTGTTCCTGCTGTTCAAGGCCAACCCCGCCTGGACCGAGGTCGCGCAAGGCGTCGCCCAGACCGGCAGCGCGCTGCGCGATCCGCAGGGCTTCCTGATCGCGCTGGGCATCCTGGGCGCGACGCTGATGCCGCACAACCTCTACCTGCATTCGGGCTCGCTGGCCGAACGCGCCCGCAGCCTGCCTGCGGACGCACGCGACATGGCGATGCGCGTGGCGCGCAATGACACCGCGCTGTCGCTGGGCGTGGCCATGCTGATCAACGCGGCCATCATGATCGTGGCCGCCGCGTCCCTGTCCGGCCCCGGCCTCATCGTTTCCAGCCTGGACGACGCCCACGCGGCCATCGGCCACACGCTGGGCGCGGGCGCAGCCATCATCTTCGCGGTGGCGCTGTATGCCGCGGGGCAAAGCTCCACCATCACCGGCGTGCTGGCCGGCCGCATCCTGTCGCGCGGCTTCCAGGCCGGCAGGAACTGGTCCGACCGTCGCCGCGCGCTGGTCACCCGGCTGATCGCGGGCGCGGCCGCGGCGGGTCTGCTGGGCTACTCGGGCGGCCAGGATCCGGACGGACTGCTGGTGCTGAGCCAGGTGATCCTGAGCCTGGCCCTGCCCTTCGCGCTGGCGCCGCTGGTGCTGCTGGCCTGCCGCGAGTCCATCATGGGCCGGCACGCGCTGCGCGGCGCCTGGGCCTGGGCGGCCATCGCGGCCACCGTCGGCATCATCGCGCTGGATGGCTATCTGCTGGCCGATACCTTGCTGTAGCGCGGCGTCCGCGCGGAACCGGCCGTGGCAAACAAAAAAAGACGCCAGCATCGCGCTGGCGTCTTTTCACTTGCCCTTGCGGGAGGAGTCCCGATAGGCAGAAATCACAGGATGGTGTCGGCGTCCGACATCCATGTCATGCAGCATCTCGCCCAAGGCGCCGCCGAAGGCCGCCATGCGCAACTTCAGTCGCCGCCAGGCCTGGCGTCCGAAGGGCCCGTCCGACAAGGCTTGCGCCTGGATGGCCTCTTCGATCAGGGTCCGTTCCAGCTCGTCGGACATGCGTGCATGCTTCAACGTGGCATCGCTCATGATTCTCTCCCGGAGAACTCACGACTAGGAACCAGCATCAGCCCATGCTAGATCCGCGCGACCCGCGCCGCAATGCAATTTTCCTATCAGATTTTCATCTCTTGCTTAATGCGGACTAGCCCCTAAACCTATCGAACTAGACCGGCCGCGCCTCAATCGCCCGCGCGCTGCGGCGCAACATCCGGCGTCGGACCGACCCAGGCGTCGATCAGCCGTCCGGCGGCCTGGGCCAATTGCCCGGCGGGTCCGCCCTCGTGGAATAGCTGGCTGGATACGAACGCCCCTTCGAGCAGCAACAGCAGGCCGTCGCCCAGCGCCTGCGGATCGGTCGCGCCCATGCCGCGCGCCATGTCGGCCAGCCGCCGGCGCAGCTCGACCTTGTGCTCGACGGCCACGGCGCGCGCCGGATGCGGATCCTCCGGGTATTCGACGGCGGCGTTGGTCAGGCCGCAACCCCGGTAGCCGGCCTGCACGGCGCGCTGGCTCAGGCCGGTCAGGTAGGCCATCAGCTGCGCCCTCGGATCGCCCGGATGCGCGTCGCAGGCGGCATTGAAGCGCCCCCAGAACTCGGCGTCATAGTCGCGCAGATAGGCGGCCGCCAGCTCATCCTTGGACGCGAAGCTGCGATACAGGCTGGGCTTGGTCACGCCCGCCTGGGTGACGATGGCGTCCACGCCCACCGCGCGGATGCCATCGCGGTAGAACATTTCCCTGGCGGTGCGCCGTATCCGGTCCGCCGCCAGCAGCGGCTTGTCCGAAGATTGCGCGTCCGCCGCGCCGGCGGCCGGACGCTTGCGCGCAACGGTGGATTTGCTGGCCATGTGTCGCTCCTGTGCAAAGACGGGCCGCCCGGTCGCGCAAAAACAACTTGACGGCGTTACTGACCGGTACGTACGATTCGCACATCCCAACACGTACCGGTCAGTAACATGAGTATACCCCAGCCCCCATTCCCGTTCCGCCGCGCCGGCCAGCGGTACGCCTTCGTGGTCGTCGCGGTGATCTTCCTGTCGCTGCTGGTGTCGGCCGGCCTGCGCTCCACGCCCAGCGTGCTGCTGGTGCCGCTGGAGGAATCCTTCGGCTGGAGCCGCACGTCGATTTCATTCGCCGCCGCGCTGGGAATCTTCCTGTATGGCCTGGTCGGCCCCTTCGCCGCCGCCGCGATGGAACACTTCGGCCTGCGCCGGGTGCTCATCGGCGCGCTGAGCCTGATGGCCGTGTCCAGCGCGGCCAGCGCCTATATGACCGAACCCTGGCACCTGCTGCTGAGCTGGGGCGTGTTCTCGGGCATCAGCTCGGGCGCGGTCGCCATCGTGCTGGGCGCCACGGTCGTGAACCGCTGGTTCAGCGTCCATCGCGGACTGGTGATGGGCCTGCTGACCGCCAGCGCCGCGACCGGCACGCTGGTGTTCCTGCCCGCCCTCGCCGCGCTGGCTTCCTCCGGCGACTGGACCCGCGTGGTCTGGGCCGTGGCCGCGGCCGCGGCGGCCCTGGTGCCGCTGGCCTGGTGGCTGGTGCCGGACCGGCCCGCGCAAGTCGGACTGGTGCCGTACGGCAGCGATCCCGCCTCACCGCCGGCGCCGGCCGCGCCGCGCACCGGCATGATCGCCGCCACCTTTGGCGCGCTGGGCCGGGCCGCGCGCACACGCACATTCTGGTTCCTGTTCGCCACATTCTTCATCTGCGGCTTCACCACCAACGGCCTGGTCGGCACGCACCTGATCGCGCTCTGCGGCGACCATGGCATGCCCGAAGTGCAGGCCGCCGGCCTGCTGGCGCTGATGGGCATCTTCGATCTGGTCGGCACCACCGCCTCGGGCTGGCTCACCGACCGCTACGATCCGCGCAAGCTGCTGTTCGTGTACTACGGGCTGCGCGGGCTGTCGCTGATCTACCTGCCCTATTCAGACTTCTCGTTCTACAGCCTGTCGATCTTCGCCATCTTCTTCGGCCTGGACTGGATCGCCACCGTGCCGCCCACGCTGCGACTGACCACCGAGGCCTTCGGCGAACGCGACGCCTCGATCGTGTTCGGCTGGATCGTCGCCGGCCACCAGCTGGGCGCGGCCAGCGCGGCCTGGATGGCCGGCTTCGTGCGCCAGTCGCAAGGCAGCTACCTGACGGCCTTCGTGCTGGCCGGCATGACCGGCATCATCGCGGCGTTCATCGCGCTGATGATAGGCCGGAAGCGCATGGTGACAGCTCCCGCCTGAGCCCCGCGCAAACACGCAAGGGCCGCGCCCCTGCGCGCCGCCCTTGCTACGCGCTCAGAACCAGCCATGCTGGCGATACCAGCCCACGGTATCGGCCAGCGTCTGCTCCAGCGGACGAAAACGCAGGCCCAGTTCATGCTCGCTCTTGGCCGGATTGAAGCGGGTCCGCCCCGCCTCGCGCGCCATCAGCCGCACCGTCGCCAGCCCCAGCAGCACCGGCTTGCCCGAAACCCGCGCATAGACTTCCTGTACGGCCGCCAGCGCATACAGCAAGGGCAGCGGCAGCTTGCGCGTTGGCACCGGAATTCCGGCCACCTGCCCCAGCAGCGGGATCAGTTCTCCCATTTCCATGTGGCGCCCGGCCGCCAGATAGCGTTCGCCCCGGCGGCCGCGCTCGGCCGCCGCGATCTGCGCCAGCGCCACGTCACGGGCGTCGACCACCGAGAAGCTGCCGGGCACCAGGCCGGGCAGCTTGCCGCGCGCCACGTCGTTGACCAGTTGCCCCGCCGAGGTCGGCCCGATATCGCCAGGCCCCCACATCCAGCCAGGCAGCACGAAACACGCGTGCATGTCGGGATGTTGGCGCAGGAACGCGCGCACCGCGTCATCGGCCAGGATCTTGCTGCGGTAGTAGTCGTCGGCGTCGGCCGGCAAGCGGTCGCAGGTCTCATCGATCAGCGTGCCTGGCAATCCATCGAGTACGGCAATCGAAGACGTCTGCACGAACCTGCGTACGCCCGCGGCATGCACGGCGGCAATCAACGCCGCCGTGCCGTCCACGTTGATGCGCCGCAGTTCGTCCCAATGGCGTCCGCCCTTGTAGCTGTCACGGAAATGGGCGGCGGCATGGAACACCACGTCGCAGCCGGCCAGCGCGTCGGCGAAGGCGCCGACCTCGCCCATGTCGCCATGCACCACCTGCACCTGCGGCAGATCCGCGAACTGCTTGCGCGCCTTGTCCACGGACCTGACCAGCGCCCGAACCTCGATGCCACGCGCCGCCAGCTCGCGCACCAGGTTGTTGCCCAGCAGGCCCGTGGCGCCAGTGACGAAGGCCTGCCGGATGGGCCGGGCCCGAGGCTCCCGCGCCTGGACACCCTGGTTGCGCGCGACGCCAGCCTGTAACGGCGCCTGATGGTCTTGATGGTGCATGTAGCGATCTCTCCGGGTGAAGTGGGCGCGGCCATATGCGTGGACACACCCATTTCAGATATCAAATGATATTTGAATAGCAAATGGTATCCTCATCCGGCAAAATCAGTCAATCCAGATAGCAATCGATATTTAAAATGCCACGCCCCCGCCTGACACGAGAAGAGAGCCAGGAACAGACACGCCAGCGCCTGATCGCCGCGGCCTGCAAGCAAGTCGCCGAGCGCGGCTTCGCATCCACCAGCGTGCGCGATATCGCCAGGGAGGCCGGCTATACCCAGGGCGCCTTCTACTCCAATTTCCAGAGCAAGGAAGACCTGCTGCTGGACCTGCTGCGCCAGCACAAGGCGCAGGAGGCCGAGCGCATCACGGGCGGCGTGGCCATGGCGGGCGAGGACTTCGGCAAGGCCTTCGAGGCGTTGGAGCTTTGGGCGCGCGACTTCGGCATGGATGCCTCCCAGGCCCTGCTCGCGACCGAGCTGCAACTGCTGGCCGCGCGCAATCCGGAGTTCGGCCAGGCCTACGCCGCGCTGATGGCGGACCAGCGGCGGATCTACGCGCAATTGCTGGAACGATTGTTCGCGCTCGCCGGACGGACGCCGCCCGTCCCCGCTGAGGAATTGGCCGGCAGCCTCATGGCCCTGGCGCGCAGCCAGGCCATCGATCATGCGCTGTATGGCGCGGCGTCCGCGGGCGACATCCTGATCGCCGTGCTGCGCAGCCTGTTCCAGCGGCCGCCAGCATGATTCCGGGCATCTGCCCTGTTCCTGCGTGGCGATGAAAAAAAGCCGGCGCGATCCTCTCGCGCCGGCTTTTTCACGCAACGAACCCCGGGCTCAGGCGTGCTCTTCGACTTCACCCAGGTAGGCCGCGCGCACCTTGGGATCGTGCAACATGTCGCCGGACTTGCCGGACAGGATGATCTCGCCCGATTCCATCACGTAGCCGCGATGGCTGTTTTCCAGCGCCAGGCGTGCGTTCTGCTCGATCAGCAGGATGGTGACGCCTTCGCTGGCGATGGTCCGCACCACCTCGAAGACCTTTTCCACCATCAGCGGCGCCAGTCCCATCGAGGGCTCGTCCAGCAACAGCAGCTTGGGACGCGCGATCATGGCTCGGCCCATGGCCACCATCTGCTGCTCGCCGCCGGACAGGGTGCCGGCCGCCTGCTTGCGGCGCTCGGCAAGGCGCGGGAACAGCGTGAAGACGCGGTCGGTATCCTGGCGGATCTGGGCCGCGTCGCGGCGCACATAGCCGCCCATGGCGAGGTTTTCCTCGATGGTCAGCTGGCCGAAGATGCCCCGGCCTTCCGGCACCATCACCAGGCCCTGGCGCACGAGCTCGTGCGATTTCTGGCCGCCTATGGACTTGCCGCCATAGACGACTTCGCCGCCGGCCAGCGGCACCAGTCCGCAGATCGCGCGCAGCGTGGTGCTCTTGCCGGCGCCGTTGGCGCCGATCAGGCAGACCAGCTCGCCTTCGTCGACCCGCAGGTCGATGCCGCGCACCGCGCGGATGCCGCCGTAGGCGACCTGCAGGCCGCGCAATTCGAGTAGGGGTTGGGATACCGTCGTCATGCCTGGCGCTCCTGATGAATCAGCGGATCCTGGGCCGCGCCCGCGCCCAGATACGCTTCGATGACCTTGGGATCGCGCTGCACCTGGGCGGGCTTGCCCATGGCCAGCACCTTGCCGTATTCCAGCACCAGCACGCGGTCGCACAGGCCCATGACCAGCTTCATGTCGTGCTCGATCAGCAGCACCGTGATGCCGTCGTCGCGGATCTTCTCGATCAGCTTGCGCAGCACCACCGTTTCCGAGGCGTTCATGCCGGCGGCCGGTTCGTCCAGCGCCAGCAGCTTCGGCTCGGTGGCCAGCGCGCGCGCGATCTCCAGGCGGCGCTGGTCGCCGTAGGGCAGCGAACGCGCCACGTCGTTGGCGCGATGGCCGATGCCCACGTATTCCAGCAGTTCCTGGGCGCGCGCCTCGATGGCGGCTTCCTCGGCGCGCGCGCCGCGGGTGCGCAGCACGGCGCCCAACACGCCGGCGCGGGTGCGCATGTGGCGGCCGATCATCACGTTCTCGATCGCGCTCAGGTTGGCGAACAGGCGGATGTTCTGGAACGTGCGCGCCAGGCCGGCGTAGGCCACTTCATGCGGCTTCTTGCCCGACATGGACTGGCCATTGAAGGTGCAGGAGCCGTCTTCCGGGATGTACAGGCCGGTCAGCACGTTGAACAGCGTGGTCTTGCCCGCGCCGTTGGGGCCGATCAGGCCGTAGATCTCGCCCTGCTCGATGTCGAAGCTTACGTCCGACAAGGCTTGCAGGCCGCCGAAGCGTTTGCCCAGTCCCTGGGCTTGCAGCAGTTTGCTCATGCGGCGCCTCCTTGGGCCTTGCTGGACAGTTCGCGCTTGCGCACGGCGGACGGCCACAGGCCGGCCGGGCGGAACAGCATCACGCAGACCATGGCCAGGCCGAACAGCAGCATGCGGATGCCTTCCGGATCCAGCACCACGGCGCCGAACAGCATGTGCTGCGCCGGTTCGACCACGGCGCGCAGGAACTCGGGCAGGCCCGCCAGGATGATGGCGCCCAGGATCACGCCCGGGATATGGCCCATGCCGCCCAGCACCACCATGCACAGGATGGAGATGGATTCCATCAGCGAGAAGCTCTCGGGGCTGACAAAGCCCTGCATCGAGGCGAACAGCGCGCCGGCCACGCCGCCGAAGGACGCGCCCATGGCGAAGGCCAGCAGCTTGATGTTGCGGGTGTTGATGCCCATGGCCTTGGCCGCGATCTCGTCCTCGCGGATGGCTTCCCAGGCGCGGCCGATGCGCGAGTTCTGCAGGCGCAGGCAGACCACCACGATGATCAGCGTCAGCGCCAGCAGCAGGTAGTAGTACTTCTCCGGGCCGGTGAAGCGTATGCCCATCAGCGTTTCGGTACGGCCAAACGCGAACTCGCCCACCTTGAAGGTGTCGATGCGATTGATGCCTTGCGGACCGTTGGTGATGTTGATCGGCGAGTTCAGGTTGTTCAGGAAGATGCGGATGATCTCGCCGAAACCCAAGGTCACGATGGCCAGGTAGTCGCCGCGCAGCTTGAGCGTGGGCGCCCCCAGCAGCACGCCGAACAGGCAGGCCACCGCCAGCGCGATCGGCAGGATCGCCCAGAACGGCAGGTGCAGGCCGAAGTGCGGCGAGGCCAGCATGGCCCAGGCATAGGCGCCCACCGCGTAGAACGCGATGTAGCCCAGGTCCAGCAGGCCGGCGAAACCCACCACGATGTTCAGGCCCAGCGACAGCATCACGTACAGCAGCGCGAAGTTCAGGATGCGCACCCAGCTCTGGCCGGCCATGCCGATCACGAAGGGCAGCACCGCCAGCACGATGCCGATCAGCGCGATGCCGATCAGGTTGCGGGTGGAAAGCCCGCTCTTTTTCATGGTCGCGTTCATGCACGGTCCCCCACGCGCTCGCCCAGGAGGCCGGAGGGGCGGAAGATCAGCACCAGCACCAGCACGAAGAAAGCGAACACGTCTTGATAATGGCTGCCCAGGAAGCCGCCGGTCAGGTCGCCGATATAGCCGGCGCCCAGCGATTCGATGATGCCCAGCAGCAGGCCGCCGGCCATCGCGCCCACCAGGTTGCCGATGCCGCCCAGCACCGCCGCGGTGAAGGCCTTCAGGCCCAGCATGAAGCCCATGGTGTATTGCGACACGCCGTAGTAGGTGGCGACCATCATGCCGGCCACGGCGGCCAGCGCCGAGCCGATCAGGAAGGCGGCCGAGATGACGGTGTTGATGTTCACGCCCATCAGGCCGGCCACTTCGCGGTTCTGCGCGGTGGCGCGCATGGCCGTGCCCAGGCGGGTCTTGTGCACCACGGCCAGCAGCCCGCCCATGATGAGCGCGGCGATGACCACGATGGCGATCTGCAGCGTGCTGATGCGCGCGCCGAAGATCTCGAACACCCGTGGCGTGAGCACTTGCGGGAAGTTCAGGTAGTTGCGGCCCCAGCCCATCATCGCCACGTTCTGCAGGATGATGGACACGCCGATGGCGGTGATCAGGGCGGCCAGGCGCGGCGCGCGGCGCAGCGGCCGGTAGGCCACGCGTTCCGCGGTCCAGCCGATCGCCATGCACAGCGGCACCGACACCAGCAGGCCCAGGCCCAGCACCACGAAGGCCGAGGCCGAGGGATCGCCGCCGACCAGCGAGATCGCGATCGTCGTCGCCGCCATGGCGCCGATCATGACCACGTCGCCGTGCGCGAAGTTGATCAGCCCGATGATGCCGTACACCATGGTGTAGCCCAGGGCGACCAAAGCGTACACGCTGCCCAGCGTGACGCCGTTAATCAGTTGTTGAATGAAGATATCCATAGGGGCCGCAGAATAAGCCTGGAAAAAATCGCGCGAGCCGCGCGGATGGGGCGTCGAAGCCCGTGCCGGGCTGCGCGCGGCAGCGCCTGGCGGCGCTGCCGGTGCAAAGCGGGCGGAGGGCGCGGGGAGCGCCGCCCGCCTCGGTCATCCGGCCTTAGTTGGCCTGGCTGACCATCGTTTCAACCATCTCCCACTTGCCGTTCTTGACTTCGTAGATGGTGACCGAGATTTCCTTCAGATCGCCGTTCTTGTCGTAGGCGATGTTCTCGCTGGTGGCGCCCTTGCGGCTCAGCTTGGCCAGCGCCGGCAGGTACTTCTCGGGCTTGGCCGAGCCGGCCTGCTCGATGGCGGTGATCATGTTCCACGCGCCGTCGTAGGCGTAGGGCGCGTAAACGCCGGGAGCCTTCTTGAAGCGGGCCTGATAACGCTGCTCGAAGTCCTTGCCCGCGGCCATCTTGTCCAGCGGCACGCCGGCCAGCGAGGCGTAGGTGCCGTCGGCGGCGTCGCCGGCCAGCTTGATGAAGGTGTCGCTGCGGGTCATTTCACCCGAGACCAGCGGGGCCTTCAGGCCGAGCGTGGCCAGCTGGCGCTTCATCGGGCCGGACTGCGCGTCCAGGCCGCCGTAGAAGATGGCGTCGGGCGCCGAGCCCTTGATGTTGGTCAGGATGGCCGTGAAGTCGTTGGCCTTGTCGGTGGTGTACTCGCGGCGCACGATTTGGCCGCCGGCGGCCTTGACGGCCTTCTCGACCTCGTCGGCCAGGCCCTGGCCGTAGGCGGTGCGGTCGTCGATGATGGCGACCTTCTTGGCCTTCAGGCTCTGCACCATGAACTTGCCGACCGCGGCGCCCTGCTGGGTGTCGCTGGTCATCATGCGGAAGGTGGTTTCGTAGCCCTGCTTGGTGTACTCCGGCGAGGTCGCCATGGCGATCTGCGGCAGGCCAGCTTCGTGGTAGACGCGCGAAGCGGGAATGGTGGTGCCCGAGTTGAAGTGACCCAGGATGCCGACGACGCTTTCGTCGACCAGCTGCTGCGCGACCTGCACGCCCACGCGCGGGTCGGCCTGGTCGTCGCGCGACACCAGCACGAACTTGGCGGGCTTGCCGTCGATCTTGATGCCCTTCTGGTTGGCTTCTTCCAGCGCCAGGTTCAGGCCGTTCTGCATGTCCTCGCCGTAATGCGACTGCGGACCGGTCAGCGGCGCGGCAAAGCCGAGCTTGATGTCGGCGGCCTGCGCGGCGGCGGCCATGCCGACGGCGGCGATGCTGGCCGAAAGAAGCTTCAAAGTGGTGCGGAACTTCATAGGGGTCCTCCGGTATGTCGGATTTATGGCCTGTTATAACCTGGGCCGATAGCCCGGCTTTCGTTTTTTCACTTCCACGCCGCCCGGGTTCTCCGGGATCGGCGCCTGCAGCTTTCTACAGAAAGGGGATGCCGGTTTGCGGCATCCCCACTTGAGGTGCGACCGGATTTTGCTTCGAGTGCAACCTCATTCGATATTGGAGATAACCCTTGGTCACCCAAAGGTTACCCACCAGTCACCTCAACCGATCGTCATCAGGCTGGCGTTACCGCCGGCAGCGGCCGTGTTGACGCTGACGGAACGCTCGGCAAGCAGGCGCTCCGGCGCATAGGCCGTGCCCGCGGCCAGCGCGTCCGAGGTCAACCCATGCACGGCCAGGATCGGACCGGCGCGCTGGGCGATACGCTGGTTCAGCGCGCGCAGCGCGTCGCCGTCGCCCTCGAACAGCACCGCCTGGAAATCAGCGTGGTCGACGTCGGCATCGGCCAGGATGCCCGCCTGCCCCTGCTGCTCGGCATCCAGCCCGGACAGCAGCGCCTGCGCGGCCGGCGTATCGGCGAACCAGGCATGGTTGCCGGTCTGCCGGGCCACCGCCCATTGCGCGCGCGCGCCGGCCTCGCTGGCCGCCACGCAATACACGGCGCCGCGCGGCTCGACCAGATAGGTGTTGGTCTCGCCCGTGGGACCGGGCAGCGCGATGCGCTGCGGCAGCGGCGCGGCTGGATCCAGCGCCGGCGGCAGGCCCGCCGGGCGCGTGCCCAGCAGACGGTACATGTACAGCGGGCCGCCGGCCTTGGGGCCGGTGCCGGACAGGCATTCGCCGCCGAAGGGCTGCACGCCCACCACCGCGCCGACGATGTTGCGGTTGACGTAGACGTTGCCGGCATGCACCTGGCCCGTCACGTGCGCGATGGTTTCATCGATGCGGGTATGCACGCCGAAGGTCAGGCCGTAGCCGGTGCCGTTGACGGCCTCCAGCAGCGCGTCCAGTTCCTCGCGCTTGTAGCGCACCACATGCAGCACCGGCCCGAAGATCTCGCGCTTCAGTTCGCTGATGTGACCGATCTCGATGATGGTCGGCGGCACGAAGGTGCCGTGGCGGCATTCACCATTGAGTTCCAGCTGGTCCACTCGGCGGCCGGCGGTGCGCATGGCGTCGATGTGGCGCACGATGCCATTGCGGGCCTCGGCGTCGATCACCGGCCCCACATCCACAGACAGACGATCGGGATTGCCCACGCTGAGTTCGCGCATGGCGCCGCGCAGCATCGTCAGCACGTGGTCGGCGCTGTCTTCCTGGATGCACAGCACGCGCAGCGCCGAACAGCGCTGGCCGGCCGAATCGAAGGCCGAACTGAGCACATCGAACACGACCTGCTCGGCCAGCGCCGACGAATCCACCACCATCGCGTTCTGGCCGCCGGTCTCGGCGATCAGCGGAATGGTGTGGCCGTCGTCGTCCAGGCGATCAGCCAGCGCGCGTGCGATGATGCGCGCCACGTCGGTCGAGCCGGTGAACATGACGCCGCGCACGCCAGGACTGGCCACCAGCTGCGCGCCGACGGTCTCGCCACGGCCCGGCAGCAGCTGCACGGCGCCGGCCGGCACGCCTGCGGCGCGCAGGATCTCGATGGCCTGGGCCGCGATCAGCGGGGTCTGCTCGGCGGGCTTGGCCAGCACGGTATTGCCGGCCGCCAGCGCGGCGGCGACCTGGCCGGTGAAGATGGCCAGCGGGAAGTTCCAGGGACTGATGCACAGCACAGTGCCCAGCGGGCGGTGCGTGTCGTTGCCGAACTCGCGCGACGCCTGGTCGGCGTAGTAGCGCAGGAAATCGACGGCCTCGCGCACCTCGGCGATGGCGTTGGGCAGCGACTTGCCGGCTTCGCGCACGATCAGGCCCAGCAGCGTCTGCATCTGCTCTTCCAGCAGTTGCGCGGCGCGGCGCAGGCATTGCGCGCGCTCGGCCACCGGCGTCGATTGCCAGATGGGCGCGGCATTGGCCGCGATGCGCAGCGCGGCCTCGGCTTCCTCGGCATTGGCCTCGACCACATGGCCGACCAGGTCGCGCAGATTGGCCGGGTTGCGCACTTCGACGGCGCGCGCCGCGTCCCAGGCCTGGGCGCCCTCGCCCAGCATGGGGCCGGCGCGCCAGGTCATGCCGGCGCTGGCCAGCAGCGCGGCCGACAGCGATCCCAGGCGATGCTCGTTGCTCAGGTCCAGGCCGGCGGAGTTGGCGCGCGCACCTTCCTGCAGATTGCCGAACAGTTCGCGCGGCAGCGGGATCTTCTCGTGCGGCGCGCCCAGCGGCACGACGCGCGAGGCGGCGTCCACCGGATCGGACACCAGCAGCTCGACCGGGATGCTCTCGTCGCCGATCAGGTTCACGAAAGAGGTGTTGGCGCCGTTCTCCAGCAGGCGGCGCACCAGGTAGGCCAGCAGCGTCTCGTGCGTGCCCACCGGCGCGTAGATGCGACACGGGCGGTTCAGCTTGCCCTGCGCCAGCGGGCCGACCACTTCGTCGTACAGCGGTTCTCCCATGCCGTGCAGGCACTGGAACTCGTACTGGCCGGGGTAGTAGTTCTGGCCGGCCAGCTGATAGATGGCCGACAGCGTGTAGGCGTTGTGCGTGGCGAACTGCGGATACACGGCCTCGGGCGCGCCCAGCAGCTTGCGGGCGCAAGCCAGGTAGGCGACATCGGTGTAGATCTTGCGGGTATAGACCGGATAGCCTTCCAGGCCATCGACCTGGGCGCGCTTGATCTCGCTGTCCCAATAGGCGCCCTTGACCAGGCGCACCATCACGCGGTGGCGGCTGCGGCGCGCCAGGTCGATCACGTAGTCGATCACGAAGGGCGCGCGCTTCTGGTAGGCCTGGATCACGAAGCCGATGCCGTTCCAGCCGTCCAGCTCGGGCGCGAAGCACAGCGCCTCCAGCAGGTCCAGCGAGATCTCCAGGCGGTCGGCTTCCTCGGCGTCGATGTTCAGGCCGATGTCGTAGCTGCGCGCCAGCGCGGTCAGCGCCTTCACGCGCGGTAGCAGCTCGGCCATGACACGCTCGCGCTGGGCGCGCGAATAGCGCGGATGCAGCGCCGACAGCTTGATGGAAATGCCCGGGCCTTCATAGATGCCCCGGCCGGCGGCGGCCTTGCCGATGGCATGGATGGCCTGCTCGTAGGACGCGTAATAGCGGTCGCCGTCCTCGGCGGTGGTGGCCGCCTCGCCCAGCATGTCGTAGGAATAGCGGAAGCCGCGCGCTTCCATCTTGCGGTTGTTGGCCAGCGCCTCGGAAATCGTCTGGCCCGACACGAACTGCTCGCCCATCATGCGCATGGCCATGTTCACGCCCTTGCGCACCAGCGGCTCGCCGCCCTTGCCGATCAGGCGCGTCAGCGCCTTGGACAGCGACTGCTCGCTGTTCACGGCCACCAGCTTGCCGGTGATCATCAGGCCCCACGTGGCGGCGTTGACGAACAGGGACTGCGAGCCGCCCATGTGCGACTTCCAGTCGCCGCGCGAGACCTTGTCGCGGATCAGCGCGTCGCGCGTGGCGCGGTCGGGAATGCGCAGCAACGCTTCGGCCAGGCACATCAGCGCCACGCCTTCCTGGCTGGACAGCGAGAATTCCTGGATCAGGCCCTCGACGCCACCGCCCGTGCGCTTGCCGCGCAGCTTCTTCACCAGGTCCGTGGCCATGCCGCGGATCTTGTCCAGGTTCGGCATGCGGGCCTGGCCCAGCAGCAGCGGCACGCATTCCGGCTCGGGCCGGCGATAGGCGGCGGTAATGGCGGCGCGCAGCACCGATTGCGGCTGCACGTCCTGGCCGAACTCGTAGAACGGCGGCGTGGCGATGGCCTGGCCTTCGCCCGCCTCGTCCTCGGCGCCCTCTTCGCCGCCCAGGTGCGACATCTCGGCGGGCAGATGGCCGCGCTCGATCCTGTCCAGATAGGCGAGGATCGCCTGCTTGTGCAGCCAATGCGGCGTGCAGTTGAGCTTTTGCGCGGCCGTCTTGAGGCGGTCGCGCAGTGCGTCATCGACTTTGACGCCGAGGGTCGTGCTGGCCATAAGAGATTGCTTCCTGTCGCATGGCAAGGGTCACCAGGCCCCTGTTGGAGCCCGGAAAATGGTTGGACCGTATGCTAATCAGGTTGCAACCCGCCAGATATTAAGGTTAACCCTAGGTTAACTATCTGAGATTGCGGAAGTTTCCGGGCCGAGATCCGGCCCCGGATTCACTCTTTCAACGGCGCGCAGCCTACGCTGCGCACGCCTTCGCCGTCCGGCGTCTGGCGGCCGCGGATGGCCGACGCCATCACGCCCGCCAGCTTGGACAAGGCGCGCTGCTGCGCGGCGACCAGCGCCGAGGCGCCCTGCCCCGATACCGGCTCGTCGACCACCGTGCGGCAGATCAGCCCGCTGCCCTTCAGGTTTACCGGCCGGACGCGCCAGGTGGCGTCCAGCTGGGCCGAGCCGGGCGACAGGTCGAACCGCTGCACATCGGTCTGCACCCGCCACACCGCCGCGCCGGAAGCGGGTTTCACCACGCGTACATCCAGCGCGCCCAGCTCGCGCTGCAGCGCGTCCGACAGCGCGCCCCGGACCTCGTCGGCCAGCGGCGCGGTCCAGCGCTCGGAATACAGCGCCGAGACGCTGCCGTCGCCATTGCGCACCATGAGCTGGGGCTGGTCGGCTGGCGTGGGCACGCTGACCGGGAGCACGTCGATCATATAGGCCGCCTGCGCGCCAGCGGCCGCCGACGCGGCGCCCGCCGGCGCGGACAGCGTGTAGTAATGCACGGGCGCCGAGCCGCAGCCCGCCAGGGCGGCGGCCAAGACCAGTGCGGGCGCGGCGATGCGCAGGAAGAACGGCTTGGGCATCATGTTCATGGGCATCAGTTCTTGACCGGGCCAGCGCCGGGGATGGGATCGTTGCCGCGGCCGCGCAGCAACGCTTCGGGATTGGCCTGCAGGAAGTCCGCCAGCGACCGCAGCGACCGCGCGGCGCGGTTCAGTTCCTGCAGCGCGCGCTCGGTGCTGACCGGCAGCGCGCCGTCGGAGGCCAGCAGCTCGTTGATGCGGGCCATGGACTCCCTGGCCTGCTTCAGCATGCCCTGCGCCTCGGGCGCCACCTGCTTGTCCAGGCGGTTCATCAGCCTGGAAGTGCTGGCCAGCGTGGTGCGCAGGTCCTCGCCGATCTTGTCGAACGGAATCTTCTCGATCTTGTTGACGATGTTGCTGAGCTGTTGCTGCAGCTGGTCCAGGTTGCCCGGCACGGTCGGGATGATCGCCGGCACGGATGGCTTGTACGCCACGGGCTTGGCATTGGGGAACACGTCCAGGTTCACGTACAACTGGCCCGTCAGCAGGTTCGCCGGACGCAGTTGCGCGCGCAGCCCGTGCTTGATCATGCCGCCCAACAGGCGATCGCCAGCCACGTCGCCATCCTTCTCGGCCAGCCCGTGGACCTCGTCATAGACGCTGCCCAGGCGTTCCGGATAGAGCGTGGCGTCGACCACTGAGTAGAAACGCTTGGTCTCCGAGTCGAAATCCAGGTTGATGCCGGTGACGTTGCCCAACGTGATGCCGCTGAAATCGACCAGCGCGCCCACGGCCAGGCCACGGATCGACTGGTCAAAGCGCATCCGTATGTCGAAGGCCTCGCCATCCGGATTGGCCTTGGCCTGAGCCTCGGTCGAATAGAGTTCAAACTCGGCATCCGCCAGCGCCGGCTTGTTGGCGCCGCGCGCCGTATAGACCGGCTCGAACGCCACCCCGCCCACCAGCAGCGACACCACCGATTGCGTGCGCACCTTCAGTCCGTCCGCATTGACGCTGAAATCCACGCCGCTGGAATTCCAGAAGCGCGTGCCGCTGGTCACGAACGCATCGTTGGGCGCGTCGACGAAGACCTCGATATTCACGGAATCACCGCTCTTGTCGAGCTCGTACCCGATGACCCGGCCGACGTTGATGCGGCGGTAGTAGACCGGCGAACCGATATCCAGCGAGCCCAGGTTGTCGGCCTTGAGCTTGAAGCGCTTGCCGGCCCGGTCATGCGTCACGGCGGGCGGGATCTCCAGCCCCTCGAATGCCAGCTTGGTGGCCTTGCTGGCGTTGTGCTTGCCTTCCGTGGCGTCCACGCCGATGTAGGCGCCGGACAGCAAGGTGCCCAATCCCGACACGCCGCTCACGTCCAGGCGCGGCTTGACCACCCAGAAATTGGTGCCGTCGCGCGCCAGATCGGAGACTTCCTTGGCCAGCTCGGCCGTCACCACCACCTTGCTGCGGTCTTCATTGAAGCCGATGGACTTCACCGTGCCGACGTTCACGTCCTTGTAGCGCAACCGGGTCTTGCCAACTTCCAGCCCGTCGGCGGAATTGAAGGTGATGGAAATGTCGGTGCCGGCCTGCAGCCAGGTCCGCACGACCAGCGACATGCCCATCAGGGCCGCGACCACGGGCACCAGCCAGATCCAGGAGATCCGGTTCTGGCGCTTGCGCGTGATCGTGGGCGCGGCGATCTTCGGATCGCCCTTGCCGGGTGCTTGCTCGGACATCGATTCTTCCTGTTGTGTTGCGCGCCGCGCCGGGACTATGCCTGACGTTCGGCTGCTGCCGCCGGCGGCTTGTGGCCGCCCGCGATCAGCGGTACATCATCCAGCTCCGCATGGCCTTCCAGATCCCAGCTGCGGCGCAGGTCGAAGCTCATGGCCGACAGCATGGTCAGGATGACCACGACGCCAAAAGCCGCCGCTCCGCCGCCCGCGCTGATTTCCATCAACCCCTGGAAATCGGCCAACGCGGCCAGCAATATAACGACAAAAACGTCCAGCATCGACCACTGCCCGATGAATTCAACCATCTGGTACAGGCGCGTGCGCGGCCGCAAGTTGGTGGAACTGCCCCACTGCTCGGTGAGCAGCAGCAGCACCAGCGCCAGCAGTTTGGTCAGCGGCACCGCCACGCTGGCGATGAAGACGATGAGCGCGATGTCCCAGGATCCCATGGCCCAGAGTTCAACCACCCCGCCCAGGATCGTGTGCGCGCCGCCCCCCACCACCGAGCGCACCTGCATCACCGGCAGCACGTTGGCGGGAATGTAGAACACCACAGCGGCCAGCAGCAGCGCCCAGCTGCGCGCCCGATGATCCGGCTTGCGGTAGTGGACCAAAGCATGGCAGCGCACGCAGTGATGGTCGGCCTCGGGATCGCCATCACGCGGCAACGCCTGGACCTGTCCGCAAACATGACAGCCGGTCAGTACGCTGTCAGGCCCGGCCTGCGGCACATGCACCGGCACCACGCCAGCCGTCTCGGCGTAGCGCCAGATAACATGAGGCGACAGGCGGCCCAGCATGGTGAGCAGGACGGTCAACATACCGAAACCAGCCAGGCCGATGCCAGGCGAAACATCGGCCATGCCAGCCAGTTTAACCACCGCCACCAGCACGCCCAGCAGGAACACCGGCACCATGCACCAAGGCCGCAGCAGGCCCAGCAGGCGCATGGCAGGATGGAAACCGCGCGGCTCGCGCCCTTGCGACAAGGGACCCAGCACCCACAGCAGCACGGACAGTTGCAACAAAGGCAGCACGAAACCGGACAACCCGGTCATCACGGCGACGATCTCGTGGTTCTGCCGCCAGGTGATGGCGACGGCATCGAGCAAGGAGGCCTGCTGCAACATGCCCTGGACGGACATGGATGCGACCGGATAGGCATTGGCAATGCCGAAGACGATCAGCGCGGTGATGGCCAGCGCCAGCCAGTTGGACAGGCTCAGCCCGCTGTAGCGCCACAAGGTGGCGCCGCAGCGGGTGCAACTGGCGGTTTCGCCATGATCGAGTTCATGCCGGCGGTAGATGCTGGCACAGTGTTCGCACTCGATCAGGGGCTGGCTGCTGTCCGCGGCCATCAGTCAACCAGTTCGACTTCCTGCTTGTCGGGCGCGTCCGAGGACGGCGGCTTGCCGCTGTCCTCGAAATCCAGCGTGACCTTGCCCGACTCGTCCAGATCGACCGTGACGGAGCCGCCGTCGACCAGCTTGCCGAACAGCAGCTCGTCGGCCAGCGCGCGCCGGATGGTGTCCTGAATGAGGCGCTGCATGGGACGCGCGCCCATGAGCGGATCGAAGCCTTCCTTGGCCAGGTGGTCGCGCAGGCGCGTGGTGAACACGGCCTCGACTCGGCGCTCGTGCAGTTGGTCTTCCAGCTGCATGAGGAACTTGTCGACCACGCGCAGGATGATCTCGCGATCCAGCGCGGCGAAGGGAATGATCGCGTCCAGGCGGTTGCGGAACTCGGGCGTGAACATGCGGCGGATTTCCGCCATTTCGTCGCCCACCACCCGCGAATTGGCGAAGCCGATGGACGGACGGTTCAGGGTCTCGGCGCCCGCGTTGGTCGTCATGATGAGGATGACGTTGCGGAAGTCCGCCTTGCGGCCGTTGTTGTCGGTCAGCGTGCCGTGGTCCATCACCTGCAGCAGGATGTTGAAGACATCCGGATGCGCCTTCTCGATTTCATCGAGCAGCAGCACGCAATGCGGCTGCTTGGTGATGGCCTCGGTCAGCAGGCCGCCCTGGTCGAAGCCCACGTATCCCGGCGGCGCGCCGATCAGGCGCGACACGGCGTGGCGTTCCATGTATTCCGACATGTCGAAGCGCAGCAGCTCCACGCCCAGCGTGAAGGCGAGCTGGCGCGCGACCTCGGTCTTGCCCACGCCGGTGGGGCCGGAGAACAGGAAGGCGCCGATCGGCTTTTCCGGCTTGCCCAGGCCCGAGCGCGCCATCTTGATGGCGGCCGACAGCGCCTCGATGGCGTTGTCCTGGCCGAACACCACGGTCTTGAGGTCGCGGTCCAGCGTGGCGAGCTTGCTGCGATCGTCGTTGGAGACGGACTGCGGCGGAATGCGCGCAATCTTGGAAACGATGTTTTCGATGTCGACCTTGCCGATCACCTTCTTCTGGCGCGAACGCGGCAGCAGGCGCTGCGCGGCGCCGGCCTCGTCGATCACGTCGATGGCCTTGTCCGGCAGGTGGCGGTCGTTGATGTAGCGCGCCGACAGCTCGGCCGCGGCCGACAGCGCGGCCGACGAATAGCGCACGTTGTGGTGCTCTTCGAAGCGGCTCTTCAGGCCGCGCAGGATCTGCACGGTCTGCTCGACGCTGGGCTCGGGCACGTCGATCTTCTGGAAACGGCGCGACAGCGCGTGGTCTTTCTCGAAGACGCCGCGGTATTCGGTGTAGGTGGTCGCGCCGATACACTTGAGCTGGCCCGAGGACAGCGCCGGCTTGAGCAGGTTGGACGCGTCCAGCGTGCCGCCCGAGGCCGAACCGGCGCCGATCAGCGTGTGGATCTCGTCGATGAACAAAATGGCATCGGGATTGCCACGGATCTGCTTGAGCACGCCCTTCAGGCGCTGCTCGAAATCACCGCGATACTTGGTGCCGGCCAGCAGCGCGCCCATGTCCAGCGCGTAGACCTGCGAGGCCTGCAGGATCTCGGGCACTTCGCCGCGCGTGATGCGCCAGGCCAGGCCCTCGGCGATGGCGGTCTTGCCCACGCCGGCCTCGCCGACCAGCAGCGGGTTGTTCTTGCGGCGGCGGCACAGCACCTGGATGACGCGCTCGACCTCGTGCTCGCGTCCGATCAGGGGATCGATGCGGCCGGCCAGCGCGGCGGCGTTCAGGTCATTGGCATACTGATCCAGCGGCGACTGGCGCGATTCGCCCTGGTCTTCCCCGTTGCTCTGCTGCTCTTTCTGCACGGCGGCGGACTCCACCTGTGGCTGTTTGGTAATGCCATGCGACAGGAAATTGACCACGTCCAGGCGCGTCACGCCCTGCTGTTGCAGGTAATAGACGGCGTGCGAGTCCTTTTCGCCGAAAATGGCGACGAGCACATTGGCGCCCGTGACGGGTTTCTTGCCGGTGCCGCCTGCGGACACATGCATGATCGCGCGCTGGATCACGCGCTGGAAACCCAGCGTGGGCTGCGTGTCGACTTCCGCGCCGCTGGGAATCACGGGCGTGTTTTCCGAGACGAACTGGCGCAGGTTGCGGCGCAGGTCGTCCAGGTTCGCGGCGCAGGCGCGCAGAACCTCGACGGCCGAAGCATTGTCGAGCAACGACAACAGCAGATGCTCGACGGTGATGAATTCGTGCCGGGCCGAACGGGCCTCGACGAAAGCCATATGCAGGCTGACTTCAAGCTCTTGAGAAATCACGCTTCCTCCGATGACGCATCGAAGCGGTCAAATACACGATTCATATTCTATGCCGATCATGGCGTAACACCAGAGATTTCAAAAACCACACTATCGTGGCGCCCCTTGGTATCCATGACCGTAAGCGTATACCGGCCGTCCTGCGCCAACACTAATTTAAACGGATGAGCCGCCCCGCCGTGATTGACGACCCGGCCATCCAGCATCCACCATACCTCACCCTCGGCGCCCTGCGCGTCCACGTCCAGCGCCACCTGCCGGCTGCCCGGCACGGGCCGCAGCACCGCCCCGGCCGACACGCCGCCCAGCCGCAACGGCCCCTGAGTGACGTCGGCGTAGCCGGCGAAGGACGGCGGCACCGTGTCGTTCAGGGCCCAGGCCGCGCGCTGCTCGGGGCAGGCATCGGTCGGGCCGCTGCCCAGCCGGTAGCCCAGCGGCCAGCACGTCACGACGGCTTGCACCGTGGCGGGCCGGATCCGGGGCTGCGGCGCGCCTTCCGGCAGGGCCGCGACGATGTCCTGCAGCAACGGCGCTGCCACATTGGCGCCGAAAAAGCCCGGATTGGGCGTGCCGTCCGGACGGCCGACCCACACGCCTATCGTCCATCTGTCGGTCACGCCGACCGACCAGGCGTCGCGGAAACCGAAACTGGTGCCGGTCTTCCAGGCCAGCCGCCGCCCCTGATTGCCCGATTCATAGAACGGGCGGTCGGGGTGGCCGCCGCTTTCCAGGATGTCGCGGACAATCCAGGCGGCTCCGGCGCTCATCATACGGGACTCCACCCGGGGCTGCTCCGGCCGCAACCGGGGACGCCCGGACAGGCCGCCGCGCGCCAGCGCCCGGTAGGCGCCCACCAGTTCTTCCAATGTGGTGCCGCCCCCGCCCAAAATCAAGCTCAGATTGGGCTCGGCGCCGGCCGGCAGGCGCAGGCGCACCCCGCCCGCCAGCATAACCGAGGCGAAACTGACCGGCCCGACACGGTCCAGCAGGTCCACGGCCGGGACATTCAGGGACCGCTGCAACGCCTGCGCCACGCTGATCGGACCCGAGAAGGCCGCCTGGAAATTGCCCGGCGCGTAGCCGCCGAAGGACAGCGGCGCGTCGATCAGCAGGCTTTCGGAATGGATCAGCCCCTCGTCCAGCGCCTGCGCATACAGGAAGGGCTTGAGCGTGGAACCCGGCGAACGCACCCCGCGCACCATATCCACGTGCGCGTATCGGGAATCATCGGAAAAATCCGCCGACCCCGCGTAGGCCTTGATTTCCAGGCTGTCGTTGTCCATGACCAACACCGCCATGGACACCTTGGGCGGCAGATTGTCGACCCGGTCCAGCAGCATGCGCTCGACCGAAGCCTGCATGTCCGCATCCAGCGTGGACGCGACCAGCGGCGGACGCTCGCCGGGACGCCGGCGCGCCCCGCCCGCCTCCAGCAACAGGCGCTGGGCGGCCAGCGGCGCCAGCCAGCGCGCCCGCAGCGGCGGCGCGATGACGTTCTCGATCTTGGCGTCGGCGACCTCTTCGGCCGTCCAGCGTCCGCGCTCGACCATGCGGTCCAGCACCTTGTCTCGCGCCACCTGCGCCGCCTGCGGATGGCGGTCGGGACGCAGCCGCGACGGCGCCTGCGGCAAGGCAGTCAGCATGGCCGCCTCGGCCGGGCTCAGGTCGCTGGCGGGCTTGCCCAGCCATAGACGGGATCCCATTTCCACGCCTTCGACGATGCCGCCCATGGGCGCATGCGTCAGATACAGGGACAGGATCTCGTCCTTGCTGTAGTGCATTTCCAGCTGCACGGCGCGCCAGGCCTGGCGCAGCTTGGCCGAGATCGTGCGCGACGGCTTGCCGGCCAGCTGCGGGTCGATCAAGCGGGCCGTCTGCATGGTCAGCGTCGAGCCGCCGGACACGATGCGCCGGTTGGTGGCCCACTGCCAACCGGCGCGCGCCAGCGCCACCGGATTGACGCCGGGGTGCCAGTAGAACCAGCGGTCCTCGTAGGTCAGCAGGGTTTCGAGGTAGCGCGGCGACACCTGGGCCGGCGTGACCGGATAGCGCCAGATGCCGTCGCGGCTGGGATAGTTGCGCAGCGGCGTGCCGTCGGCCGAGACGACCACGGCGGCGCCGCCGGAATCGATCGGCGGCAGCGGGAACAGACGGTCCAGCGCGAATAACAACGCGGCCAGCGTCAGGA
>NZ_JCBANG010000033.1:0-60796 GCF_059760905.1 Achromobacter sp. 1011811831 | reverse complement strand
GGCGCCGGCGGTGTTGCTGCCGGCTGCCGGCGGCGTGGTGGCCTGGCGCTGCTGCGTCACGTTGCTGGACTGGCGGCCCACGCTGCTGCCGCCGCCGGCGCGGCGCGCCTCGGCGTCAAACGACGCAGTCACCAGCGCAGCGCCGGAAACGGCGATCAGCGCTGCGGCGAAAAACCGCGAAAGACAGAATTTGGTCATGGTTGGTGTGCTCCTCGTACTCGCGAAGGCGGCGCCCCGTAGCGCCGCAACCGCGACTTTTCCTTACAACAATCTGAATTGCATAAGAATAACGGACAAGATCCCGCCCCACAAGTTCCCTGTGGGTAAGGGGATCGTCCGAAAAAAGGTGGGGTCAGCCCAGGCGCACGCCCTCGTGCAGCGCGGCGATGCCGGCGGTCAGGTTGAAGTACTGCACGCGCTCCAGGCCGGCCGTGCGCATCATGTCGGCCAGGGTTTCCTGGTCGGGATGCATGCGGATCGATTCCGCCAGGTAGCGGTAGCTGGCCTCGTCCTTGGCGACGGTCTTGCCCAGCCAGGGCAGCACGTTGAAAGAATACCAATCATAGACCGGCGCCAGCGGCTTGGCGATGCGGGAGAATTCCAGCACCAGCAGCTTGCCGCCCGGCTTGAGCACCCGGGTCATCTCGGCCAGGGCGCGGTCCTTGTGGGTCATGTTGCGCAGGCCGAAGGCCACGCTGACTCGGTCGAAATAGCCGGTGGGGAACGGCAGGCGCTCGGCGTCGCAGACGGCGGCCGGGACGATCTGGCCGGCGTCCATGAGGCGGTCGCGGCCCACGCGCAGCATGGAATCGTTGATGTCGGTCAGCCAGACTTCCCCGTCCGGGCCCGCGCGCTTGGCGAAGGCGCGCGCCAGGTCACCCGTGCCGCCGGCGATGTCCAGCACCTTCATGCCGGGGCGGATCGCGGCGCGGCCGATGGTGAAGGCCTTCCAGACGCGGTGCAGCCCGGCCGACATGAAATCGTTCATGATGTCGTAGCGCTGGGCCACGGAATGGAAGACTTCGGCGACTTTGCGGGCTTTGTCGCCTTCCGGCACGGTCTGGAAGCCGAAATGCGTGGATTGCGAGGCGGAATCCGCGGAATGTTGCGATTCGGAGGGGGTTTGCATGGTGAATTCCCGATATATCGCCCAATGGTAGCCTATCGGACGCCCGCAGGCGGCCCGCCACTCGCCATACTATTGCGCTACGGTCACATACCTGAAATATTGCGGCCATACTATCGCAATGTTCGCGCCGCGCCGGCGCTCCGCATCGTGCCCAAACAGCCACCATGTCCAGCACCATTCTCGTCGTCGAAGACGAACCCGCCATCCAGGAACTGATCGCCGTCAACCTGTCCTTCGCCGGACACAAGGTGCTGCGCGCCTTCGACGCCGACCAGGCCCAGACCCTGATCCGCGCCGAACTGCCCGACCTGATCCTGCTGGACTGGATGCTGCCCGGCACCTCCGGCCTGGCCGTCGCGCGCAAGCTGCGCAACGACGAACGCACCCGCGCCGTCCCGGTCATCATGCTCACCGCCAAGGGCTCCGAGCAGGACAAGGTCGACGGCCTGGAAGCCGGCGCCGACGATTACATCACCAAGCCCTTCTCGCCCAAGGAGCTGATGGCCCGCATCAAGGCCGTGCTGCGCCGCCGCGCGCCCCAGCTCACCGACGACGTCATCGACGTGGGCGGCCTGAAGCTGGACCCGGTCACGCACCGCCTGTCCGGCAACAGCCAGTCGCTGCAGATCGGCCCCACGGAATTCCGCCTGCTGCATTTCTTCATGACGCATCCGGAACGCGTGTTCTCGCGCTCGCAGCTGCTCGACCAGGTCTGGGGCGACCACGTGTTCGTCGAGGAACGCACCGTCGACGTCCATATCCGCCGCCTGCGCAAGGCGCTGGAGCCCAGCGGCCACGACGCCCACGTCGAAACGGTGCGCGGCAGCGGCTACCGCTTCACGGCACAGGTTCCCGCACGCTAAGACTTCCCCCCACGATGATCTGGCTGCGCACCCTTTTCCTGGTCGCCCTGTGGGCGGTCGCGGCGCTGCTGGCGCACTGGCTCATCGGAGACCCGGCAGGCTGGATCGTCTTCAGCGTCGCCGTGGTCGCCATGCTGCTGTGGCGCAGCTGGCGGCTGCACCTGGTGTCCCACTGGGCCCACCATCCCGATACGTCCCCGCCGGCCTCGGTCGGCCCCTGGGACGACATCCTGGCGCCGCTGTACCGCTACACCCGCGCCCGCGCCCGCGAGCTGACCGAGACCCGCGACACCATGCAGGGCATGCTGGCCGCGGCCCAGGCCCTGCCCGACGGCGCCGTCACGCTCAATGAGGATTTCCAGATCGACTGGTGCAACCGCATGGCGCGCCAGCATCTGGGCCTGCGCCTGCCGGCCGACCGTGGCCACAACCTGCTGAACCTGCTGCGCGCGCCCGAGTTCGTCGAGTACGCGCACCGCGCTTCCTGGCCCGATCCCATCCTGGTGCGGCTGGGCCAGAATGGCCAGGAACGGCTGATGATGATGCAGCTCACGGCCTACGCCAGCAACCAGCGGCTGCTGATCACCCGCGACGTTACCCAGATCGAACGGCTGGAAACCACCCGCCGCGACTTCGTCGCCAATGTCTCGCACGAGCTGCGCACGCCGCTGACGGTGCTGGCCGGCTTCCTGGAGACGCTGCGCGACATGCCCGACGACGCCCTGCCCGCCGAGCAGCGCGCGCAGTACCTGGACATGATGCATGAGCAGGCCCAGCGCATGCAGGCCATCGTCGAGGACCTGCTGACGCTGTCCACGCTGGAATCATCGCCCGGCGGCGACCCGCGGGCGGTGAACATCGGCGCGCTGCTGCAGAAGGCGCGCCAGCAGATCGAAGCCCTGTCCGGCGGACGCCATGTGCTGGAATGGCATGTGGACGAATCCCTGGACGTGCTGGGCGCGGAGACCGAGCTGACCTCGGCGCTGTCCAACCTGCTGACCAACGCCGTGCGCTACACCCCCGACGGCGGCACGATCACCGTGCGCTGGGAACGCGAGGACGACGGCGGCGCGCACTACAGCGTGCAGGACACCGGCATCGGCATCCCGGCCCGCCACATCCCCCGGCTGACCGAGCGCTTCTACCGCGTGGACCGAGGCCGTTCGCGCGCCGTCGGCGGCACCGGCCTGGGCCTGGCCATCACCAAGCACATCGCCATGCGGCACGACGCCGAACTGCTGATCAGCAGCGAGCCCGGCAAGGGCAGCACCTTCGCGCTGCGCTTCCCGCCCGAACGGATCGCGGTGGACGGCAGCGTCTGATTTCACGGCGCGATGCGCCGCGCGCGCCGGCCGGGTGGTAAATTCCGGCCATGCGCATCCTGGTCATCGAAGACGAACCCAAGCTGGCCGACTACCTGAAAAAGGGCCTGTCGGAGCAAAGCCATGTCGTGGACCTGGCCCGCGACGGCGTGGACGGCCGCCATCTCGCGCTGCAGGGCAACTACGACCTCCTCATCCTGGACGTCATGCTGCCCGGCGTGGACGGCTTCGAGATCCTGGCCTCGGTGCGCGAGCACAAGGACACGCCCATCCTCATGCTGACCGCGCGCGACGCCGTCGAAGACCGCGTGCGCGGGCTGGAAGGCGGCGCCGACGACTACCTGGTCAAACCCTTCGCCTTTTCCGAATTCCTCGCGCGGGTGCAGGCGCTGCTGCGCCGCGGCCGCGCGCAAGAGCCTTCTGTCCTGCGCCTGGCCGGCCTGGAACTGGACCTGGCCCGACGCCGCGCCCAGCGCGACGGCCGCCGCCTGGACCTGACCGCCAAGGAATTCAACCTGCTCGTGCTGCTGCTGCGCCGCCAGGGCCAGGTGCTGTCGCGCACCACGCTGGCCGAGCAGGTCTGGGACATGAATTTCGACAGCGACACCAACGTCATCGACGTGGCGGTGCGCCGCCTGCGCGGCAAGCTCGACGATCCCTTCGACGCCAAGCTGCTGCATACCGTGCGCGGCATGGGCTACGTGCTGGAATCACGCCCCGAATGAGCGGCCGGGCCGCGACCGGCGCGTCGCCCACGGAATCCGGCCCGGGGCCTGAACCGACGCCCGCCGGCCGGACGCGCTCCATGCAGGCGCGGCTGACGCTGCTGCTGGGCGCCATCGCGCTGCTGGTCTCCAGCCTGGCCGGCGCCACGCTGTTCTGGGCGCTCAAACGCGAGGTCGCGCGCCAGGAGATCACCGAGGTCACCGGCAAGTTCGAACTCATCGAACACCTGGTCGACATGCAGAGCAACGCGCGCGGCATGGACGAGCTGGCCGCCGCGCTGGACAACATGCGCGCGGGCCACGGCCACCTGGGCATCTGGATCGAGGACAGCCGCGGCCGCCAGGTATATGGCGGCGAGCCGCCGGTCATCCTGGAACGGCTGGCAGGCAACGAAGTGGAGCTGCACGCGCCCGACGGCTCGCGCATGCGCGGCTTGCGCGTGGCGCTGGACGAGCGCCTGGCGCCAGGCGCCGTCCTCACCGTGGCCGTGGGCGTGGGCGCCGGCGCGCGGCTGCTATACGCCTACGGCACCGCACTGCTGCTGATCTGCGCGCTCTGGGTCGGCGCCACCGTGATGCTGGCAGCCTGGGCCGTGCGCCGCAGCATGGCGCCCGCCCGCCGGCTGTCGGAACAGGCGGCGCGCATCCAGCCCGACAACCTGGCCCTGCGCCTGCCACTGCACGACACCGACCGCGAATTGCAGGATTTCGTGCGTTCCTTCAACCGCACGCTGGACCGCCTGCAATCGGCCTACCAGCAAATGGAAGGCTTCAACGCCGACGTGGCCCACGAGCTGCGCACGCCGCTGGCCACCCTGATCAACGGCACCCAGGTCATGCTGTCCTCGCCCCGCGACGCGGCCGAGCTGCGCGATGCGCTGGAATCCAACCTGGAAGTGCTGGAAGACCTGAAGACCATGGTCAACGACATGCTGTTCCTGGCGCGCGCCGACCGCGGCGAACGCGCCGCCGACCGGTCCGCGATCTCGCTGGCCGCCGAGGCCCGGCGCGTGGCCGAGTACTACGACGCCGCGCTGGAAGAACGCAGCATCCGCCTGCGCTGCGAAGGCGACGCAGCCGTCGCGGCCAACCCCGGTCTGGTGCGCCGCGCGCTGGCCAACCTGATCTCCAACGCCATCAAGGCCACCCCTCCCGGCCATGAGATCCTGCTGCGCTGCGAGCCCGTCGCCGGCGGCGCGCGCGTGGAAGTGCGCAACCCCGGCGCCTCCATCGCCCCCACCGACTTGCCCCGCATCTTCGACCGCTTCTTCCGCGCCGGCCAGGGCCGCGGCCCGCGCAGCGAGGGCCATGGCCTGGGCCTGGCCATCGTCCGCGCCATCGCCCGCATGCACGACGGCGACGTGGACGCCCGCTCCACCGCCGGCGAAACCGTGATCGGCATCACGCTGCGCGCTCCGACCAACAAACCAGCCGCCACGCCCCAAGCCGCCGACGCACCACCCACGCGCCAATAACGCCGCCGCGCCACCGGCCCAACACCAGGCCAACGCCCCATCAATCGGCCGCTGATGTCCAAGATTCCCAAAGAACGCACCCAGCTCCTCGCCCCCCAATCGCGTCCTCGAAGCTAGATCGCACAATCCAGACACGCCCTCCCCAAGCCAGGCCGCGTGGATCCGGCTACGCCGGTCCGCAGCGGCGCCCCCTTGAGGGGGAAGCGCCAACGGCGCTTCGGGGGTGGGCTCCATTACAGAAAAGTAATCTTTGCGACAGAGCCGGGTCACCCCGGTTTTTCTACATTGCCATCATCGCCACTCCTGCAAGAAAGGACCATCGTGAAAGGCAATCTGCTCCGCACCTCCCAAGCCGCCGTCGGCGTCGCGCTTCTGGCCATCGGCCTCGCCCTGCCTGCCCACGCGGCCGGCGAACACGGCGGCGGCCATGGCGGCCACGCCATGCCGGCTGCCGCGGCCTCGATCGGCAAGCCCGGCGACCCCGCCCGCGCCACCCGCACCGTGGACGTCGACATGGCCGACAGCATGCGCTTCACCCCCGACCGCATCGAGGTCAAGGCCGGGGAAACCGTGCGACTGAACGTGCGCAACTCCGGCAAGATCCGCCACGAACTGGTGCTGGGCACGGACGCCGACCTCAAGGCGCACTACGACATGATGATGAAGGACCCCGGCATGCGCCACGAGGAAGCCAATTCCATCTCGCTGGACGCCGGCAAGAGCGGCCAGATCGTGTGGCGCTTCGACAAGGCCGGCACCGTGTCCTTCGGCTGCCTGGAGCCCGGTCACTACGCGGCGGGCATGAAGGGTTCGGTCACTGTGATGTAAGCCCCCCGAAGCGCTACGCGCTTTCCCCCAGGGGCGCAGCTACGGACCGGCGGAGCCGGATCCGTGTTGCCCTGCTCGGGACGAGTGGGGTCCGCAGTGGCGCTTGGGCTTCACGGCAACTATGCCGTGGACACGAATCGCTCCGCTACGCGGCATCCCATTGAGGCAACCCTTGTTCCTGCGCTGCGGGTTTTGCGCAGCACCATGGATGACTAAATGAAAGACACACTCCCCCCCATCGGACGCCGCCGCTTCGTTCAGGGCCTGGCCGCTGGCGGCACGCTGGCGGCGCTGGGCGGCTGGCGCGCGGCGCTGGCGCAGCCCGCGCGGCAGGCCGCCGAATTGCGCGGCACCGAGTTTCATCTGGAGATCAGCGAGACACCGGTCGATTTCACCGGCAAGGCCCGCATCGGCACCACGGTCAACGGCCAGGTGCCGGCGCCGCTGCTGCGCTGGCGCGAGGGCGATACCGTCACGCTGCACGTCAGCAACCGGCTGCGCGAGCAAAGTTCCATCCACTGGCACGGCATCCTGCTGCCCACCGACATGGACGGCGTGCCGGGCCTGAGCTTTCCGGGCATCGATCCCGGCCAGACCTACACCTACCGCTTCGACGTGCGCCAGAGCGGCACCTACTGGTATCACAGCCACTCCGGCTTCCAGGAACAGACCGGCCTGTACGGCGCGATCGTCATCGAGCCGCGCAGGCGCGACCCAATCGCCTTCGACCGCGAGCACGTGGTGCTGCTGTCAGACTGGACCGACGAAGATCCGATGAGCGTGTTCCGCAAGCTGATGGTGCAGCCGGACTACTACAACCGCATCCGTCCCAGCGTGCAGAGCCTGGCGCGCGAAGCCGAAACCAAGGGCTGGGGCGCGGCCTTGTCGGAACGGCTGATGTGGGAACAGATGCGCATGACGCCCACCGACCTGGCGGACGTCTCCGGCGCCACCTACACCTTCCTGACCAACGGCGCCACGCCGGCCGGCAACTGGACCGGCCTGTTCAAGCCCGGCGAGCGGGTGCGGCTGCGCTTCATCAACGGCTCGGCGATGACCTACTTCGACGTGCGCATCCCGGGCCTGAAAATGACCGTGGTGGCGGCCGACGGACAGGACGTGCGACCGGTGGAAGTCGACGAGTTCCGCATCGCCGTGGCCGAGACCTACGACGTAATCGTCGAACCTGCCGAGGACCGCGCCTACACCATCTTCTCGCAGGCCATGGACCGCTCCGGCTACGCGCGCGCCACGCTGGCGCCGCGCCCCGGCATGCAGGCCGACGTGCCGGCGCTGGACCCGGTCCAGCTGCTGACCATGATGGACATGGGCATGGCCCACGACATGAGCGGCGGCATGGCCGGCATGGATCATGGCGCGATGCAGGGAACGAGCCCGGCCAGCGCGCCGGCCGCCCCGGGCATGGATCACGGCGCGATGCCGGGCATGAACCATGGGGCGATGCCCGGCATGAACCACGGCGACGCCGCCGGCTCGGGCGGCATGGTGGAGGTCAAGCACCCCTACCCCACCGAACGCGGCGTGGGCAATTCCATGCTGCCCGACGTGGTGTCGACCCGGCTGGACGATCCCGGCGTCGGCCTGCGCGACAACGGCAGACGCGTGCTGACCTATGCCGACCTGCGCTCCATGGTCGAGCCCGCCGACAATACGCCGCCCACCCGCGAGATCGAACTGCACCTGACCGGCAACATGGAACGCTACATGTGGTCGATCAACGGCGTGAAGTTCTCCGACGCCAAGCCCATCGTGCTCAAGCATGGCGAGCGCGTGCGCTTCGTGCTGGTCAACGACACCATGATGACCCACCCCATCCACCTGCACGGGCTCTGGAGCGATCTGGAATCGGCCGACGGCGCCTTCCAGGTGCGCAAGCACACGATTTCGCTCAACCCCGCGCAGCGCCTGACCTATCGGGTCAGCGCTGATGCGCGCGGCAAGTGGGCTTACCACTGTCATTTGCTGTATCACATGGAGGCCGGCATGTTCAGGGCGGTCGTGGTGGAGTAGACGATGCGACACAAGACACAGAACCGTATTCCCGCCACCGCCCGATATGCCGCGCTGGCGCTGGCCGCCAGCCTGGCCGGCCCGGCATTGGCGCAATCCGGCGGCATGGACCATGCCAACATGCCTGGCATGAATCATGGCGCCGCCATGCCCGCGCCGGCCTCATCCGGCGCGATGGACCATTCCAGCATGCCCGGCATGAACCATGGCGCCGCCACGCCCGCGCCCGCCTCATCCGGCGCGATGGATCATTCCAGCATGCCCGGCATGAACCATGGCGCGGCGTCGTCCCCGACCGCGCCGCCGGTGGGCAGCCTGCCGTCCAGCGACGGCACGGACGCGCGCGGCTACGACAACTATGGCATCCGTCCTCACATGATGATGATGGACAACATGCCGGCGGCGCAGCTGCTGCTCGAGCGATTCGGCTGGTCGCGCAACCGCGACGGTCAGAACGCACGCGAATGGGAAGGCCGCTTCTGGTACGGCACGGCGACCAATCGCCTGACGATCAAGAGCGAAGGCGAGGCCGAGAATGCCAACGGCGGTTCCAGCGGCCGCGTCGAGGCGCTCTGGAGCCACGCGATCACGCCGTTCTGGGACCTGCAGCTGGGCGCGCGCCGCGATTTCGGCACCGGCCCCAAGCGCAACTGGGCGGCGTTCGGCATCGAAGGCATGCTGCCTTACCGGATCGAACTCGAAGCGACGGGCTATGTCGGCCCATCCGGGCGCACGGCGCTGGGGCTGAAGGCGGAATACGATCTGCTGCTGACGCAGCGGCTGGTCTTCACGCCCGAGCTCGAGGCCAGCCTCTATGGCAAGAGCGACCCCGAGCGCGGCATCGGCTCCGGCCTGTCCTCCGGCTCCCTGTCGCTGCGGCTGCGCTACGAGGTCACGCGCCAGTTCGCGCCGTATGTTGGCGTATCCTTCGAACGGAAATTCGGCCAGACCGCCGACTATGCATCCGCGGCCGGCGCCGGCCGTTCGCAAACCGCGATCATGGCCGGCATACGGTTCTGGTTCTAGAGGGGATGAGCCCCCCCGAAGCGCTCGCGCGCTTCCCCCCAGGGGGCATGCCTGCGGACCGGAGGAGAACCCCCCCCAAGCGCTCGCGCGCCTCCCCCGGGGGCATGCCTGCGGACCGGCAAAGCCGGCTCCGCGGCATCCCGATAGTGCGGCGCGCCAAGTTGGGGCGCCGGAATAATTGCAGTTGAATCTTGATCATAGGAGCACTGATGACCATCGCCCCTCTCGTCCGCCGACTCGTGCTTGCCGCCGCCCTGGGTCTGCCCGGCCTGGCCGCGGCCCAGGCGCCCACGCCCGTGGAGGTCTGGAAGACGCCCACCTGCGGTTGCTGTGAAGACTGGGTCAAGCACATGCGCGGCAACGGTTTCGCCGTGACCACGCATGATGTCTCGGACACCGGTCCCATCCGCCGCAACGCCGGCATGGCCGACCATGGCTCCTGCCATACGGCGGTCGTCGGCGGCTACGCCATCGAAGGCCATGTGCCGGCCAGCGACGTGCGCCGGCTGCTGCTGGAGAAACCCGACGCCGCCGGGCTGGCGGCGCCCGGCATGCCGCTGGGCTCGCCCGGCATGGATGGCCCGGAGTATGGCGGACGCAAGACGCCGCACGACGTGCTGCTGGTGGACAAGCGCGGCGGCTCGAAGGTGTTCCAGGCCTATCGATAGGACGGATCCGTCAGCGCCGGCCACGGACGGGACGGGCCGTGGCCGCCCGGGGAGGCCCTTGCCGCGACGGCGGGATCCGCGCGTTGAAACAATTCACCCACAACGCGCCAGGGGGTTCTCCTTGCACCGCAGCAAAAATGCGCCACAATCAATCAAACGCATTCCCCACCCCTCCCCCAGGCAGTCATGGCACAAATCGTCCTGTTCGAGAACATCCACCCCAGCGCCCGAGCCGTCTTCGAGGCCGCTGGCTACACCGACATCGTCACGCACGCCGCGGCCCTGCCGCCGGCCGAGCTGCGCGGCGCCCTGAAGGGCGCGCAGGTGGCGGGCATCCGTTCTCGCACCCACCTGGACGCCGGCCTGCTGTCCGACAACCCCGACCTGCGCGTCGTGGGCTGCTTCTGCATCGGCACCAACCAGGTCGACCTGGACACGGCCATGCAGCGCGGCATCCCGGTGTTCAACGCCCCCTTCTCCAACACCCGGTCGGTCGCCGAGCTGGTATTGGGCGAGGCCATCCTGCTGCTGCGCCGCATTCCTGAAAAGAACGCCCGCGTGCATCTGGGGCATTGGGACAAGAGCGCGTCCGGCGCCTTCGAAACGCGCGGCAAGACGCTGGGCATCGTGGGCTACGGCAACATCGGCTCGCAGATCAGCACGCTGGCCGAAGGCCTGGGCATGCGCGTGGTGTTCCACGACGTGGAAGCCAAGCTGCCGCTGGGCAATGCGCGCGCCGCCAGCTCGCTCAACGAGCTGCTGGAGCAATCCGACGTGGTCACGCTGCACGTTCCGGGCGGCAAGTCCACCGAGAACATCATGAACGCCGAGACCATCGGCCGCATGCGTCGCGGGTCCATCCTGATCAACGCCTCGCGCGGCGCCGTGGTCGACATCGACGCGCTGCACCAGGCGCTGAAGTCCGGCCATCTGGCCGGCGCGGCGCTGGACGTGTTCCCCACCGAGCCCAAGGGTCCGGACGAACCGCTGGACAGCCCGCTGATCGGCCTGCCCAACGTGATCCTGACGCCGCACATCGGCGGCAGCACGCAGGAATCGCAGGAGAACATCGGCCGCGAGGTGGCCGAGAAGCTGGTGCGCTTCCTGCAGGCTGGCACCACCAAGGGCGCGGTCAACTTCCCCGAGCTGCCCTACTTGGAACGCGGCGAGGGCACGCGCATCCTGCACGTGCACCGCAATGCGCCGGGCGCGCTGGGCACGCTGGACAACCTGATGGCGCAGCACGGGCTGAACATCGTCAGCCAGACGCTGCAGACCAAGGGCCAGATCGGCTACGTGATCACCGACGTGGAAGGCCAGGTCGACGACATCGTGATGAGCACGCTGCGCCAGCACCCCATCACGGTCCGCTGCGACCGGCTGTAGTCCGCGCCAGCCGCAATGCAAGCGCCCCATCCGGGGCGCTTTTTTCTTGGCGGCCGGGATCAGGGTTCGGCGGCGGCCGCCAACAGGCATTCGGCGATCTTGCCGCGCATGCTGCCGGGCTCGAACGGCAGCCGCCCGATCAGGCCGATCTCGCGCTGGAACGCGGCCTCGCCCAGCGGCAGCAGACGCAGGCCCGTCGTGTCCAGGCGGCGCAACCTTGGCAACAGCGCCACGCCCAGGCCGTGGCGCACCATGTTGGCGATGGCCTCGATCTCATCCAGTTCCACGGCCTCGTGCACGCGGATGCGCTGCTTCTTCAGGAACAGATCCACCACGCGGCCGCCGAAGGAAGCGCGGTCGTAGCGGATGAAGGGCTGCGTGGCCAGCAGTTCGCGCCACGGCGCCTCGGGCATGGCGGCGGGCACGGCCAGCGCCACCGGCTCGGACAGCAAGGGCTGCCAGCCCAATTCCGGCGGCAGCGCGAAAGGCGGACGGATCAATACGGCCAGATCGACTTCGCCGGCATCGACCTGCCCCAGCAAGGACAGCGACACGCCCGGCACGATGCGCACGCGCACGTCGGGATACTGGGCGCGGAACAGGCCCAACGCGCGCACCAGCAGATCCTGCTGCACCGAAGCGATGGCGCCGATGCGCAGCGACCCGCTGACGTGTCCCGCGCCGCCGGCGCTGGCCATGCGCTCGGCCATGGCCACCAGCTCCTCGGCCTGCGGCAGCATCTCGCGCCCGTGGACGTTCAGCACGGCGGCGCGCGCGCCCCGGTCGAACAGCTCCACGCCCAGGTAGTCCTCAAGGCGACGGATCTGCGCGCTGACGGCGGACTGGGTCAGGCCCAGCTGGGCGCCGGCGCCGGTGAAGGTGCCGTCCCGCGCCACCGCGATGAAGGTCTTGAACTCTTTGATCACTATCAATATTTTTGATGCTAAGGCACAAAAAATATCGTTTTTCAATCGAAAAAACAATACCTAAACTAGCCGTTCATGCCAAGGCACGAGCGCCGCGATGCCAGCCGGACCCTGCATCCGGCGCCTCCCGGCAAGCCGCGCCAGCAGATTCCCCGACTACCCAGCCTCCCTGGAGACTACGCATGACCGCTCAGACCAACCTGCCGCCGTTCCACCTGGCCTTCCCGGTGCGCGACCTGGAAGAAGCCCGCGCCTTCTACGGCGTCAAGCTCGGCTGTCCCGAGGGCCGCAGCTCGCCCGAATGGATCGACTTCAATTTCTACGGCCACCAGATCGTCGCCCACCTGGCGCCCAGCGAGTGCGGCCACAAGGCCACCAGCGCCGTGGATTCGCATAATGTGCCCGTGCGCCATTTCGGCGCCGTGCTTTCCATGGAACAATGGGAAGACATGGCCAAGCGCCTGACCGATGCCGGTACCGAGTTCGTGATCGAACCGTACATCCGCTTCAAGGGCGAGGTCGGCGAACAAGCCACCATGTTTTTCCTCGACCCGTCGGGCAACGCGCTGGAATTCAAGGCCTTCAAGAACCTGGATTCCCTGTTCGCCAAATAATCTCTCCAATCAGGTTTCGTGCCGTTGAACGCAATCCCCGCACCACCTTCTCCGGCCGAAACCCCCTGGCGCATCGAACCGCAGGGCGACCGCAGCCTGATCATTTCGTTCGGCGACCAGATCGACGCCGCGATCGGCCGGGCCTGCCTGGCGACGGCGCGCATGTTGCGCGGCGCGCGCCTGCCCGGCGTGACCGACGTGGTGCCATCCTTCTGCACGGTGGCGATCCACTACCGCCCTGACGCCAGCGCCGGCAGTCCCTGCCATGGCGCGCTGGCCGAGCGCATCGGCCAGTTGCTGGCCGGCGGCATCCCGGAAGGCGAGCTGGGTGGCCGCGAGATCGACATCCCTGTCTGCTACGGCGGCGAGCACGGCCCCGACCTGGCCGAGGTCGCGGCAGCGGCCGGCCTGACGCCCGATGACATCATCCGGCTGCACAGCGAGCCGCGCAGCATGGTCTTCATGCTGGGCTTCGCTCCCGGCCACGCCTACCTGGGCGTGCACGATGAACGCCTGAACATCCCGCGCCGGCCCTCGCCGCGCACCGCCGTGCCCATCGGCTCGGTGGCCGTGGCCAACCGCCAGACCGTCATCTATCCCAACCGCCTGCCCGGCGGCTGGAACATCATCGGCGCCACGCCGCTGGCCATGTTCGACCCGGCCCGCGAACCGGCCGCGCTGCTGCAGCCCGGCGACTCGGTGCGCTTCGTGCCCATCGCCGAGGACGAATTCCAACGCCTGCGCGAGGCCGGCGCATGAGCCTGACCGTAATCAAGCCCGGCATGCTGTCCAGCTTCCAGGACCGCGGCCGCGACGGCTACCAGCACCAGGGCATCCCCGCCGCCGGCGCCATGGACGAGCGCGCGCACCGGCTGGCCAATGCGCTGGCGGGCAACGAAGGCGACCGCGCCACCCTCGAAATCACGCTGACCGGGCCGGCGCTGCGCTTTGACGCCGCCGCCTGTTTCGCGCTGGCCGGCGCCGACCTGGGCGCGCAGCTCAACGGCCAGGACCTCCCCATGCACCGGCCGCTGGTCGCCCGGCCCGGCGACACGCTGGCCTTCGGCGCCCGTCCCGCTTCGGGCGCGCGCGCCTACCTGGCCGTGCATGGCGGCTATGCGCTGCCGCTGGTGATGGGCAGCCAGACCACCTATCTGCGCAGCGGCTTCGGCGGCTTCCAGGGACGCGCCCTGGCCCGTGGCGACGTGCTGCCGCTGCACGCCCCGCTGGACGCCGGGCGCGACCTGGCGGCGCTGCAGGAAGCGCTGTGGCAGATCCGCGTCTACCTGCCCGCCACGCTGGCCGGCAAGCGGCGCGACACCATCCGCTTCCTGCCGGGCCGCCACTGGCATGAATTCTCCGACGCTTCCCGCGCCGCCTTCGCCGGCCAGGCGTTCCGCATCAGTCCGCAGTCCGACCGCATGGGCTACCGGCTGCAGGGGCCCGCGCTGGCCATGGCGCAGCCGCGCCAGACGCTGTCGGAAGCGGCCTGCTTCGGCACCGTGCAGGTGCCATCCGGCGGCGAAGCCATCATCCTCATGGCCGACCGGCAGACCACCGGCGGCTATCCCAAGATCGCGCAGATCGCCTCGGTGGACCTGCCCGCGCTGGCGCAATCGCTGCCCGGCCAGGAGCTGCGTTTCCAGCAGATCGAGCTGCACGAGGCGCAGCGCCTGGACGTCGAGCGCGAACGCGCCTTCGCCCAGCTGCAGGACGCGCTGGCGCCGATGCGCGCGCTGCTCTGACACCATCGGCGCCCGCGGGCGCCGCCCCACTCCGGACCAGGAAGACCACTATGAATCCCAGCATCGACTTGAACTGTGACATGGGCGAAAGCTACGGCGCCTGGGTGATGGGCAACGACGCCGCCGTGCTGCGCTACGTCAGCTCGGCCAACATCGCCTGCGGTTTCCACGGCGGCGACCCGGCCACCATGCGCAAGACCGTGGCCGCCGCCCTGGCCCAGGGCGTGGCGCTGGGCGCGCATCCCGGCCTGCAGGATCTGTCCGGGTTCGGCCGCCGCGTCATCCCGACCAGCCCGCAGGAAGCCTACGACCTGGTGGTCTACCAGCTCGGCGCGCTGGCGGGCGTGGCCGCCTCGCAGGGCGCGCGCCTGCACCACGTGAAGGCGCACGGCGCGCTGTACAACATGGCGGCCAAGGACGAAGGCCTGTCGCGGGCCATATGCCAGGCGGTCAAGGACGTGGACGGTACGCTGGTGCTGTACGGGCTGGCCGGCAGCCGGCTGGTGAGCGTGGCGCGCGAGATCGGCCTGGCCGCCGCCAACGAGGTCTTCGCCGACCGCAGCTACCAGGACGACGGCTCGCTCACGCCGCGCGGCAAGCCCGGCGCCATGATCGAGGACGTGGACCTGGCCGTGGCGCAGGTGGTGCGCATGGTGCGCGAAGGCAAGGTGCGCTCGGTGGACGGCAAGGACGTGGCGGTGCAGGCGGACACGCTCTGCATCCATGGCGACCAGCCCAACGCGCTGGTGTTCGCCAGCGGCATCCGGCAGGCGCTGGAAGACGCCGGCATCGAAGTGCGCGTGCCGCGCGCCTGAGCCGCCCGCTATCGGAACCCGCGGCGGGCAGGTCCGGCGAGTTCAGGGGCGGCGCAGAACCGGGTCAGGCCCGCCGCAGCCGCGGCGCCTGCTCCTCGGCATCCTGTTCCGAGGCATGGCGATAGGCCTGCAGGATCCCGGGCAGCACATCCTGCACATAGCCGCGCGTCAGCTCGGCCGCGCGCTCGAAATCACGCCCGTCCAGGGCCTCGATGATGCCCGAGGTATAGCCATGGATGCCGCCCTGCTCCATGGACTGGCGCGCCAGCAGGTAGCGCAGCGGCTCGACCTGCTCGTACAGCTTGGCCAGCGTGCTGGCCAGCGGCGCGTTGCCGGTATGGCGGGCCCCGGCTAGGTAGAACTCGCGCAGGCCGCCGATGTAGGCACGCACGTCGCGCCGCGTCAGGGCGGCGGCGACGACCTCTTCGTAGTCGCGCAGTTCGGCCACCAGTGGCGCCAGATCGTCCATCTCGGCGACCTGGCGGATGCAATAGGCCTCCAGCTCGGCGCGCAGCAGATAAAGATGGCGTATCTGTGTTTCGGAATAGAGCGTTACCCGGAATCCCTTGCGCTGCACATGCGTCACCAGGCCGCTCAACTCCAGCAACCGCAATGCTTCCCGGATGGGGCTGCGGCTGGTGCCGAAACGCTGCTCCAGTTCCTGTTCCCGCAAGGGCTGCCCGGGCCTGATAGTGCCGTCCACTATCAGTTCACGAATCTGTTCCTGTAGGAAATACGGAATCGTGGCGGGCGCTTTGACGTCCAATCGGCTCCCCTTGTTACTGCGTGATGCGTGTGTGAGATGCGAGAAGATACTCGAAATTTATTGAAACACAAATAGGAAAATTGTTGCAGAGCATGGACACATTCAGGGGCGGATCAATCCCAATCGTCGCGATACACGAACTTGGGCATCTGCCAATTGAAGCGCAACGCCAGCAGCCGCAGCGCCAATCCCACGGGCAAGGCGATCAGCACGGCGGCATTCGCGTTCAGCCCCAGCGCCTGCACGCCCAGGTATAGCCCGCCCGTCACCACCGACACGCTGGCATAGAGTTCCTTGCGGAACAGCAGCGGCACTTCGTTGCACAGCACGTCGCGCAACACCCCACCGGCGCAGCCGGTGATCATGCCGCTGATGATCACCACCGTCACTGGCAGCTGCATCAGCTGCGCCACCTGGCAGCCGATCACCGTGAACGCCACCAGGCCCAGCGCGTCGGCCAGCAGGAACAGGCTGCGCAGGCGCCGCATCACCGGGGCGATCAGCGCCGTCAGCAGCGCCGCCCCGGCGGTCATCCACAAGTATTCGGGATGGATCACCCAGGTCAGCGGATAGTGGCCCAGCAGCACGTCGCGCAGCGAACCGCCTCCCAGCGCGGTGACGCAGGCGATGATGCAGACTCCCATCCAGTCCATGTCGCGGCGGCCAGCGGACAGCGCCGCCGTCATGGCTTCCGCCACGATGGCCACCAGGTACAGCGTGTGCAGCAGGACGGGCGAAATATCGGAAAACATGGAACGGGCCGGGAAAATCGAGGCTCCCATTGTATTGAGCCGGCGCGCCGGCCGGGATCCGGATCGCGCCGCGCGGATCCGCCGGCGCCGGCCAGGCGTTGACGTGGGTCAAGCCCCGACGGGACGGACGGCGGGACAATGAAGGCGTGCCCGCGAGGGCGGCACAGGCTGGACCGCGGATGCGGGATCCGCTGCCCCGGCCCCAATACGGGAGAAAACCTATGTCCAAGCAAACCGGCCCCATTCTTCTGGCCACGGACCTGAGCGCGCGGGGCGACCGCGCGCTGGACCGGGCGCTGCAGCTGGCCAAGGAACGCGGCACCCAGCTGATCGTGCTGCATGTCATGGAGTCGCACGGCGGCACCGCCAGGCTGACCACCCCCGTCTGGCGGCGCCTGTCGACCGATCACAAGGCGCTGGCCGAACGCGAGCTGGCCGAGGACCTGGCGGCTTCGGGCGTCTCCACCGAAGTAGTGGTGGTCTCGGGCGACCCGCTGGTCCGCATCCTGGAAACCGCCGACGCCTATGGCTGCTCGCTGATCGTCACCGGCACGGCGCGGGACGAGACCCTGGGCCGGCTGCTGCTGGGCAACACGGTCGAGAAGCTGGCGCGCCAGGCCCGCCAGCCCGTGCTGGTCGTCAAGAACCGCCCGCGCCGGCCCTACCGCGACGTGCTGGTGGCCACCGATTTCTCGGCCGGTTCGCGCCAGGCGCTGCGCGCCGCGCTGTATCTGGTGCCCGAAGCGGACCTGACGCTGTTCCATGCCTACGACGTGCCCTTCCAGGGCAAGAACGTGCCGGACGAAGCCGTGACGCGCAATTTCTACAAGGCGGCGGAACAGAATTCCAGGGAATTCCTGGCCGAAACGCCCGAACTGGCCGAGCGCGCCCGGCCCAAGGTGGTGCTCGAATGCGGCCAGCCGGAAACGGTGCTGTCGGAGTATTCGTTCAACCACCGGTCCGACCTGGTGGTCACCGGCACGCACGGCCGCACCGGCATCCTGCGCACCGCCATCGGCAGCGTGGCCGAACGGTTGCTGGAGTCGCTGCCCAGCGATGTCCTGATCGTGCGCCTGGCCGCCGGGGAATAAGTCCCCCGCCGGCGACAGCCCGATCAGCGGCTGTCGCCGTCCCTGACCATGTCCTCGATGCGATCCCGCAGCAGGTGCAGCAGCACCAGGCCGGGCACGGCGATCAGCACGGTGATCAGGAAGAAGCCCGGCCAGCCGAACAGCTCGACCAGCGGCGGCGTGAGCGGTCCGGCCAGATAGGTGCGCCCCACCGCCGACAAGGCCGACAGCAGCGCGAACTGCGTGGCCGAGAAGCGCTGGCGGCACAGCGCCATCAGCAGGCCTACGAAGGCGGCGGTGCCCAGCCCGCCGCACAGGTTCTCCAGGCCCACGCCGGCGGCCATGAGCCACAGGCTGCGCGGGCTGACGGCGATCAGCCAGTACGCCAGGTTCGACACGGCCTGCAACAGGCCGAAGACCATCAGCGAACGGTACAGCGTCCAGCGCGCCATCAGCATGCCGCCGGCCAGCGCGCCCACCACCGTGGCGGCGATACCCATGATCTTGTTGACGGTGCCGACCTCGGTCGGCGAATAGCCCGCGCCGCGCAGCAGGAAGGTGGTGGACAGCGCGCCGGCGAACGCATCGCCCAGCTTGTACAGCACAATCAGCAGCAGCACGGCCAGCGCGCCGCGCCGCGTGAAGAACTCGCGCAGCGGCTCGGCCACCGCCTGGCGCAGGCTGCGCGGCGGCGGCGTCAGCACCTCGGGCTCGGGCGCCCACAAGGTGGCCAGCGCGCAGGCCAGCATCAACGCACCCATCAGCACGTAGGTATGGCCCCAGCCCAGCCACTGGTCCGCCAGGATCAGCGCCAGCCCGCCGGACACGATCATGGCCAGCCGGTAGCCCATGACCTTGATGGCCGCGCCCGCGCCGCGCTCGTCCTTGCGCAGGACGTCGGTGCAATAGGCGTCGAAGGCGATGTCCTGGGTGGCCGACAGAAAGGCCACCGTCACGGCCAGCAGGGCCAGCGGCAGCAGCGCCGACGACGGCGACAGCAGGCCCATGGCCATGATGCCCAGCGCCAGCAGCACCTGCGTCAGCAGCATCCAGCCGCGCCGGCGGCCCAGCAGCGGCGGCGCATAGCGGTCCACCAGCGGCGCCCACAGGAATTTGAGGGTATAGGCGGTGCCGACCAGGGTCAGGAAGCCGATCTGCTGCAGCGGCACGTTCTCCACCGTGGCCCAGGCCTGCAGGGTGCCGCTGGTCAGCGCCAGCGGCAGCCCGCTGGCAAAGCCCAGCACCAGCAGGGGCGCGACTCGGGGACTGGCGTAGACGTTGGCTGCGGCGGTAATGGCAATCTCCTGGAACTGGCCGCGCCGCGCGCCGTGCATGGACAACAGGCACGCGCTCTCGGCGTGCCGCAATTGTAGGACGTGGCGGGCAGCGGCGTCAGTCGGATCCGTCAGTAACGGATCCGCCGCCGGATGTTCCGTGCGGCAAGGACCGCGCGGCCAGGACATGCGCCAGGAAAAACCGGCTTCGCCGCGCCCTAGCCCGCCGCGAAGCGGTAGACCGCCAGCGTGCTGCGCCAGCTGGGCATCAGCTTCACCTCGCGCGCCTCGTTGAAGGTGGCGCGCTCCAGGATGCGCAGGCCCAGCTCGCCGGCCAGCTGCTCGAAATCGCGCAGCGTGCACAGGTGGATGTTGGGCGTGTTGTACCACTGGTAAGGCATCTGCCCCGTCACCGGCATGCGGCCGCGCAGGATGGCCCAGCCGTGCGGCCAGTAGCCGAAGTTGGGAAACGAGACCACGCCGTGCCGCGCCACCCGCGCCATCTCGCGCAGGATGTGCTCGGTGCGGTGCATGGACTGCAGCGTCTGCGACAGCACCACGGTGTCGAACTGCTTGTCGTCGAACAGCGCCAGCCCGTCTTCCAGGTTCTGCTGGATCACTTCCACGCCGCGCCGCACGCAGGAGATCACGCAGGTGTCGTCCAGCTCAACGCCGGCGCCGCGCACCTGGCGGTGGTCGCGCAGGTGCGCCAGCAGCGCGCCGTCGCCGCAACCCAGGTCCAGCACGCGGCTGCCCGGTTCGATCCAGCTGGCGATGCGGGCCAGGTCGGGCCGCAGCGCGTCGGCGGCATAGCGCGGGATGGCGGTCGTCATGCGGAAGGTCCTTGGTTCTGCGCGGCGGCGTCCAGCTTCAGATCGCGGGCGATGCGCTCGTAATAGCCGCGCACCACCGCGTGATAGCGGGCGTCTTCCAGCAGAAAGGCGTCGTGCCCGTGCGGCGCGTCGATCTCGGCGTAGGTGACCGGGTTGCCGTTCTTGAGCAGGGCGCGCACGATCTCGCGCGAACGCTCCGGCGGAAAGCGCCAGTCGGTGGTGAACGAGACCAGCAGGAAATTGGCCTGCGCCGGCGCCAGCGCGCGCGCCAGGTCGCCGCCGGTGGCGCGGGCCGGATCGAAGTAATCCAGCGCGCGCGTGATCAGCAGGTAGGTGTTGGCGTCGAAATAGCGGGTGAACTTCTCGCCTTGGTAGCGCAGGTACGACTCCACCTCGAACTCGACGTCGTAGCCGTAGTGATAGGCGCCGTTCTCGCCCGGCGCGCGCTGGGCGCGGCCGAATTTCTCGGCCATGTCATCGTCGGACAGATAGGTGATGTGGCCGATCATGCGCGCCACCGACAGGCCACGGCGCGGCACGGTATCCTGCGCGTAGTAGTCGCCGCCGTGGAAGTCGGGGTCGGTGATAATGGCGCGGCGCGCCACATCGTTGAAGCCGATGTTCTGCGCCGACAGGCGCGGCGTGCTGGCGATCACCAGGCAATTGGCCACGCGCCCGGGCAGCGTGATGGACCAGCTCAACGCCTGCATGCCGCCCAGCGATCCGCCCATGACGGCGGCGAAGCGCTCGATGCCGAAGTGGTCGGCCACGCGCGCCTGCGCCTGCACCCAGTCCTCCACGGTCAGCACCGGAAAGGCCGCGCCCCAGGGCTTGTTCGTGGCCGGATTGATACTGGCCGGGCCGGTCGAGCCGAAGCAGGAGCCCAGGTTGTTGACGCCGATCACGAAGAACACATTGGTGTCCACCGGCTTGCCAGGGCCGACCATGTTGTCCCACCAGCCGACATCGCTGGGCGTGTCCGCCGCCTGTCCCGCCACATGGTGCGAGGCGTTCAGCGCATGGCAGATCAGCACCGCGTTGCTGCGCTCGGCATTGAGCGTGCCGTAGGTCTCAACCGCCAGCTCATAGGCGGCCAGCGACTGTCCGCTGGCCAGGGGCAGCGGCTCGTCGAAACGAAGGAAGACGGGAGAAACGAGGCCGACGGAGCCGGGATCAACGGCGTCGGATCGCGTAAGGGTAGCGGGCGCGAACCCGCTGGCCGAATCACCGGCCGGATTCTGGGCAGGAGTGGTCATACAGACCTCTTTAGCTGGATTTATTGGAAGGCGCCCGCAAGCGGATCAGGCAAATCGGCGCCGAATTAGATAATGCCGGAGCATTCTAGCACTGCTTGCCAGCGGCTTTGAAGCCGCTGCGCGGCACTGCCCCGAGGCACCAACGCATCCATCCCACAGATGCATTCTCATCGCGGGCACACGATCCGACCCCAGCCAGCTGGCCTCCCAACAGAAGAAACGCGCCTCATCGCGGCACGCCCTCCCAAATCCAGGCCGCACGGATCCGGCTCCGCCGGTCCGTAGCGGCGCCCCCTGGGGGGAAGCGCCGCAGGCGCTGCGGGGGGGACCTACCCCCAGGGTTGATTGCCCAGATACTCGTATGCCGCCGTGTTCACGCGCGAAATCCGCCACTCGACCGGCTGCCGGTTGTACGAATACGCCACGCGCCGGATCTCCAGCAGCGGCTCGCCTTCCTGCACGCCCAGCCAGCGCGCCTGGGCGCGGTCCGCCAGGCCCGCGCGCAGCCGTTCGTCGGTGCCGATGACGTTCACCCCGAACACGTCCTGGTACAGCGCGTACAACGTGCTGGGCCGTTCGCGCAGGTGCGCTTCCGCCAGGCCGGGAAAGCGCGATTCGGGCAGGCAGATCTCGTCCGTCATCACCACGTCGCCATTGAGCGACAGCAGGTTCACGAACTCGAACACCTGCGCGCCGGCCGGCAGCTCCAGCTTTTCGCGCGCGGCGGCCGAGGCGCGCACGCGCCGGAAACGCAGCAGCTCGGTGACCGGATAGCTCTTGTGCCCGTCCTGCCGCAGGATGCGGAAGAACTTGAAGAAATGATGGTTGCGCGTATGCGCGGCCACATAGGTGCCGCGTCCCTGGTGGCGCACCAGGATGTTCTCGGCGGCCAGTTCGTCGATGGCCTTGCGCAGCGTGCCGATCGACACGCCGAAGCGCTCGGCCAGGAGTTTTTCCGGAGGGATGGCGTCGCCCTGCTTCCATTCGCCCTGCGCCAGCGCGGCCAGCACGGCTTGCTTGACCTGCTCGTACAAGGGACTGCCCAAAGACTCAGTCGCAGACAGGCTGGTGTTCATGGATGCGTCGCAATGATCAAGGAGCCGACAGTGTAGCGGCGGCGAAACCCGGTGCTCAAGTGCGGCCCCTTTATTCATACAATTCATATATATGATTTAGTTGACATGAGAAAAACGCGGCCATAAGATTTGCCGGACGTTGTTATCCGCGCCCCAGGCGGCAGCGCCCGCGGCGCCCGACACTAGGAGAGCAAGACCATGATTCACGCCGTATTGCACGATGCGAAGGACACCGTGGCGGTCGCCGTGGTGGAAGGCCTGACGGCCGGAACCGAACTCAGCGCCTGGATCATGGACGAGGACAGGATCGTCCATGTGCGCGCCTCGCAGGACATCCCCATCGGCCACAAGGTCGCCATGAAGGACATGGCCGTGGGCGACACGGTCTACAAGTACGGCGTGGATATCGGCCGCGTGGTCGCGCCGATCCAGGCCGGCCAGCACGCCCACGTGCACAACATCAAGACCAAGCGCTGGTAGCCCGCAGCCCCCGCCCACGCACAGAGGAATCCGCCATGTCCCTCATCACCGCTTCCACCACCTTCCAGGGCTATCGCCGCGACAACGGCCGCGTCGGCGTGCGCAACCACGTCATCGTGCTGCCCGTGGACGACATCTCCAACGCCGCGGCCGAGGCCGTCGCCAACAACATCAAGGGCACGCTGGCCCTGCCCCACCCCTACGGCCGGCTGCAATTCGGCGAAGACCTGGAGCTGCATTTCCGCACGCTGATCGGCACGGGCTGCAATCCCAACGTCGCGGCCGTCGTGGTCATCGGCATCGAGGAAGGCTGGACCCGCCGCGTGGTCGACGGCATCGCCGCCACCGGCAAGCCCGTGGCCGGCTTCAGCATCGAACTGCACGGCGACCACGACACCATCATGCGGGCCTCGCGCCAGGCCAAGGAATACGTGCACTACGCGACCTCGCTGTCGCGCAGCGAGTGCCCCATCGCCGATCTCTGGGTCTCGACCAAATGCGGCGAGTCCGACACCACCTCGGGCTGTGGCGCCAACCCCACCGTGGGCAACGCCTTCGACAAGCTCTACGCGCTGGGCTCCACGCTGGTGTTCGGCGAGACCTCGGAGCTGACCGGCGGTGAGCACATCGTGGCCGAACGCTGCGCCAACGACGCGGTGCGCGAGCGCTTCATGTTCATGTTCAACCGCTACCAGGCCATGATCGACCGCTGGAAGACCAGCGACCTGTCCGAATCGCAGCCCACCAAGGGCAACATTGCCGGCGGCCTGACCACCATCGAGGAAAAGGCGCTGGGCAACATCCAGAAGATCGGCAAGCGCTGCCGCGTCGACGGCGTGCTCGACAAGGCCGAGATCCCGGACGGTCCCGGGCTGTGGTTCATGGACTCGTCGTCGGCGGCGGCCGAGATGGTGACGCTCTGCGCGGCCTCGGGCTATGCCGTGCACTTCTTCCCCACCGGACAGGGCAACGTGATCGGCAACCCGATCCTGCCGGTCATCAAGATCTGCGCCAACCCGCGCACGGTGCGCACCATGTCCGAGCACATCGACGTGGACACCAGCGGGCTGCTGCAACGCGAGATCGACCTGGACCAGGCCGGCGACCAGCTGCTGGCCTGCATGCTGGCCACCGCCAACGGCCGCTGGACGGCAGCCGAGGCGCTGGGCCATCGCGAGTTCGTCCTGACCCGCATCTTCGAAAGCGCCTGAACCCGGCGCCGCGCGCGGCCCGGCGATAGAAAAAGAGCCACGCCGCTTTCCCTTCCCGCGCCGGCATCCGCCGGCGCGGCGGCATCACGCAGCATCGCAACATCCACGCATCCAGAACCGCAGCCCTGAGCGCAGGCCGCCAGGCGGGCCGCGCGTCCCATCGGGGCGCATCCCAGGAGGAAGACAGATGAACCGCGAGCAGCAGCCCCCCATGAACCCATCCCGGCGCCGCGCGCTGGCCGCCATCGGCGCGGCCGGTCTCGGCGCGTCCGGCCTGCTGTTGCCGGGCAGGCATGCCCTGGCGCAGAAATCCTGGCCCGAGCGGCCCATCAACTACATCGTGCCCTTTCCGCCGGGCGGCCTGACGGACGTGGCCGCGCGCCAGGTCGGCAAGGCGCTGGGCGACGCCGAGCGCTGGAACGTGGTGGTGGAAAACAAGCCGGGCGGCGCCGCCAACATCGGCGCGGCCCATGTATCGCACGCCGCGCCCGACGGCCATACCTGGCTGGCGATCACGCTGTCGCACGCGGCCAACGCCACGCTGTTCGCCGGCCGCGCCGGCTACGACCTGATCCGCGACCTGACCCCGCTGGCCGGCCTGGCCTCTTCGCCCATCATGGTGGTGGTCAATGCCAAGAGCAACATCCGCAACATGGAAGACCTGGCGCGCGCGGCCCGCGCCAAACAGCTATCGGCGGGTTCCAGCGGCAACGGCACGCCGCCGCACCTGACGCTGGCGCTGTACCAGAAGCTGACCGGCACGGCGCTGATGCACGTGCCCTACAAAGGCGGCGCGCCCTCGCTCACCGACCTGATTGGCGGGCACCTGGACGTGGTGTTTTCCAACTACCCGGAGTCGCTGCCGCACGTGAAGGGCGGCGCGCTGCGGGCGCTGGCCATCACCACGCGCGAGCGCACGGCCGACCTGCCCGAGGTGCCCACCGTGGCGCAAGCCGGCCTGCCGGACCTCATCGTCGAGAACTTCACCGGCGTGCTGGCGCCGGCCGGCACGCCGCCAGCCTTGGTGAACCGCATCGGCGCAGCCATCGTCCGGCAAATGTCGCAGCCCGCTTTGCAACAGTCGCTGGCGCAACTGGGCTTCGTGCCGCAGCCGCGCGGGCCGGAGGCCTTCGGCGCCTACCTGAAAGCGGAAGTCGAGCGCTGGGCCCGCATCATCCGCGACGCCAACATCCAGATCGCCTGATCCCGCCGGAGCACCGCCATGCGCATCGTCATATCGGAATTCATGGACGCCCCCGCCGTCGATGCGCTGCGCGCGCGCTTCGACGTGCGCTACGAGCCGGAGCTGGTGGACCGCCGCAACGGACTGCTGCAGGCCGTGGCGGAGGCGGACGCGCTCATCGTGCGCAACCGCAGCCAGGTGGACGCCGCCCTGCTCGCCAGCGCGCCCCGGCTGCGGGCGGTGGGCCGGCTCGGCGTGGGCCTGGACAACATCGACCTGACCGCCTGTGCCGCGCGCGGCATCGCCGTGGTGCCGGCGACGGGCGCCAACGCCCGCGCCGTCGCCGAGTACGTGATCGGCACGCTGCTGGTCCTGCTGCGCGGCGCCTATGGCGCCAGCGCGGCGGTGGCCGACGGGCAGTGGCCGCGCGCCGCGTTGTCCGACGGGCTGGAAGCGCACGGCCGCACGCTGGGCGTGGTGGGCTTCGGCGGCATCGGCCGCCTGGTCGCGACGCTGGCGAGCGGCCTGGGCATGCGCGTCGTCGGCCATGACGCGGCACTGCCGGCAAGCCATCCGGCCTGGGGCGAATGCGGCGTGGAATCGTGCTCGCTGGACGCCCTGCTGGAACGCGCCGACGCGGTCAGCCTGCACCTGCCGCTGACCCCGGACACGCGGCGCCTGTTCGACGCCGCGCGCATCGGCCGCATGCGCGCGGGCGCGGTGCTGATCAATACCTCGCGCGGCGGCATCGTCGACGAGCCCGCCCTGGCCGAGGCCCTGCGCGCCGGCCGGCTGCGCGGCGCGGCGCTGGACGTGTTCGAGGCCGAGCCGCTGCCTGCCGGTGGCCCGCTGGCCGGCCTGCTGGCCGACATCCGGCTGGGCAGGCTGAGCGCCCCGCCCGGCCTGATCCTGACGCCCCATATCGCCGGACTGACGCGCGAAGCCAACGCCCGCGTTTCCGACATGGTGGCGTCCGGTGTGACAATAGCCCTTACCGGCGGCGACCGATGAACGATTCCGGCGCGCCCACTGACGAGAAGGATATGGCTCACATCTATCTGGACGAATTGCAACACCTGGCGGCGGCCGGCCTGGCCGCCGCCGGCGCCAACCCCGCCATGGCCGACAGCACCGCGCGCGCGCTGGTCTTCGCCGAAAGCCAGGGACTCAGCTCGCACGGCCTGTCGCGCGTGCCCTTCTATGCCGGCCATCTGCGCGCCGGCCGCGCCGTGGGTTCAGCCGTGCCGCGCATCGTGCGCGAACGCGGCGGCGCGGCGCTGATCGACGCCGGCTCGGGGCTGGCCTTTCCGGCCTGCGCGCTGGCCGTCGAGCAGGCCGGCCTGCGCGCGCGCGAGCACGGCGTGGCCTTCATCGGCGTCGCCAACAGCCATCACTTCGGCGAAGCCGGCTACCATCTGGAAGCCATGGCCGACCTGGGCCTAGTGGGCCTGGCGCTGAGCAATTCGCCCGCCGCCATGCCCGCCTGGGGCGGCAAGCGGCCGCTGTTCGGCACCAATCCCATCGCCGCCGTCTTTCCCCGACGCGGCGGCGCACGGCTGGTGATCGACCTGTCGCTGTCGCAGGTGGCGCGCGGCAAGCTGATGATCGCCGCGCGTGACAACCAGCCCATTCCGCTAGGCTGGGCGCTGGACGCCGACGGCAATCCCACCACCGATCCCAAGGCCGGCCTGGCGGGCAGCATGCTGCCCGCCGGCGGCGTCAAGGGCGCCATGCTGGCGCTGATCGTCGAGCTGCTGGCCTGCGCCCTGACCGGTTCGCACTTCGGCTTCGAGACCGAGTCCTTCTTCGTCGACGAAGGCGGCCCGGCGCGCCTAGGCCAGGCCTTCATGGCGATCGACCCCGGCGCCCTGGCCGGCAACGATGCCTACCTGGAACGTGTGGAGACGCTGGTCGACGTCATGCTGGAAGATGAACACGTGCGCCTGCCCGGCGACCGCCGCCGCAAGCTGCGCGACGAGGCGCTCAAGCACGGCGTGGAATTGCCCGAGGCGCTAATGGCGCAGTTGCGCGCCATGGCGGGCGCATCATGATCCAAAATGAGGCGCTCGTTCCACCCACCCCGGTCAATGCCCGTGACTGAACCACAGCATCAACGGCGCCAGCAGCAGGAACACCACCGTCGACACCAGCACCGCGCCGGCGGCGGTGTCGCCCAGGTCCGTATGGCGGCGCGCGTACATGTAGCTGACCACGGCGCAGGGCATGGCCATCTGCAGCGTCAGCGCGCCGGCCAGGACGGCCTCCAGGTCCAGCGCCCACACCACCAGCAGCCCGGCGGCCAGCCCCGTGGCCAGGCGGATGGCCGCCACCTTGGCGCCGTCGCGCACGCCGCCTGACGGGATCAGCGCCAGCGCGTGTCCCAGGCTCAGCAGCATCAGCGGCACGGTGACCGCGCCCAGCATGCGCGCGGTCTCGATCAGCCAGTCGGGCACGGGCACGTGCGCCACGCGCATGCCCACCGCCGCCAGCGAGGCCAGCAGGATCGGGCTTTTCCAGCTGCCGCGCGTGTTCACGCCGGGCAATAGCCGCACCGCGACCGTGTGCATGATGAAAGAGTTCACCGCGAAGAAGGCCACCGCCACCGACAGGCCCGCGTCGCCAAAGGCCAGCTGCGACATGGGCAGCCCCAGGTTGCCGGCGTTGGGCAGGAAGGCGGTGGGCAGCAGCGTGCGCACCGGCAGCTTCAGCAATTTGAGCAGCAGCGCGCCGGCCAGCGCGCACAGCAGCAAGGCCAGCACCGTGGCCGCCGCCACGTCGGCCAGCGCGCGATCGTCCAGCCGCGTGGTGACGAAGGTATGGAATACCAGGGCCGGCGTGGTCACCGACGTGACCAGCGTGGTGATGAAGGAGCCCCCGAACGGCAGGTCGCGCTTGCCCCAATAGACGCCGATGCCCACGCAGAACAGCAGGGGCAGCATCAGCACGATGGCCGAGAGATAGAACTGGACGATGGCCGGCATGCGACGATTCCGTCAAAGATCAAGGGGGCAATACGTACAGGCGCGAAGGTTTGCGGCTTTCCGGGATGACGGCCGAACATGGTCCGCATCATCCACCCGCCAGCGCCCGCCGGCGCCCGACGCCATGCCGCAATCCTTCCCCGGCTCCGCCGACCGACCCGCCGACTCGCCGATCGATGTCCCGCCCGCGCATGCCGACGCCGCGCCATGCGCGCGGCCCGCAACCCTGCCGCTGTCGCCCCGGCAAGCCCAATGCCTGCGCTGGGCGGCCATCGGCAAGACCAGCTGGGAAACCTCCCGCATCCTCGGCCTGAGCGAAAGCACGGTCAACTTCCACCTGCGCAACGCTTGCGAACGGCTGGGCGTGCGCGGGCGGCGCGCCGCCGTGGCCAAGGCCCTGCAGGAAAAACTGCTGGATGCATTCACGGCGTCTTCTTGAGCACGACCGAATCCAGGAATTCGCGCGCGCGCTCGCGCGGCAGCCCTTTCTCGCTGCCCGCCGCGATGGCCTCGATCAGCATGGTATCGGTCACCCAGACGCGCGCCAGCATCCAGAAGGGCTGCCCGCCGCTCTGGCCCCGTATTTCGAGGTCCTGGCCATAGGGTGGGAACTCCAGCGGCGGCTGCACCTGCAGGTTCAGGTACAGCGAACGCATCGCCGCCACGCCCAGCCCCCGGCTCGCCCCCGGGCTGGCGGCGATCTCCGCCGGCAGCGGCGCCGAGACCACGGCGAACATGCCCTCGCCGACCTTGGCGCTGGCCATGGTGACGGGCATGGTCATGGTGTCGACCCGGGTGTCGCGGGTCTCGGTCTTCACCGTGTCGGGAAAGGCGGCCCGCACATGGCCGCCGGCCACGTCGAGCTCGCGCCAGTTGTAACTGGGCGAGCAGGCCACGATGGCAGCCAGCACAACTATCGCGCCGGCTTTCTTGAACATGAAACGAAACAGCGATGAAATCGTCATTGCCCGCAGGACCTCATGGCCTGTTCATACCGAGGAAGCCAGAAATTGTCGCCGATTTCGATGACCCCCGCGCCCGACGGCACGCCATTGGCCAATTATCTCTGGCCGGCCGCCCCCAACGTTTCCCCGCCGATCGACGGCCCGGGCACGCCCAGCATCTACCTGCTGCATGGCCTGAGCGAGCATGCCGGCCGCTATGACCGGCTGGCCCGCTGGCTGACCGCGCGCGGCTGGGTGGTGGGCGCGCACGACCACCGCGGCCATGGCCGTTCCAGCGGGCGGCCCGCCACGCTTGTCCAGGAAGACGACCTGGTGACCGACGCCGTGGACCGCCTGCGGGCCTGGACCCGCGCGCAGGGCCGCCCGCCCATCCTGCTGGCCCACAGCCTGGGCGCGCTGGTGGCGGTGCGGATCGCGCTGCGGCGCCTGGTGGAACTGGACGCGCTGGTGCTCAGCTCGCCGCCCTTCGTGGTGCACGTGCCGCCCTGGGTGCGGCGCACGCTGACCTGGATGTCGCGCCACACGCCCGATCTGCGCGTGCCGCACGGCCTGGCGCCCGCCCGCATCTCGCACGACCGGGCCGTGGTCAAGGCCTACCGCAGCGATCCGCTGGTACGCCGCAGCATGACGGGCCGGCTGGCGCGCTTCGTCGACGAAGGCGGCGCCGCCTCGCTGCGCGAAGCCCATCAGCTGGCCTGCCGCACCCTGCTGATGGTGGCGGGCGACGACTCCATCGTGGCCGCCGAAGGCAGCCGCCAGTTCGCCCAGCGCGCGCCGGCCGAATTGCTGACCCTGCGCTGGTACGACACCGCCTGGCACGAGATCTTCAACGAAACCGCCCCGATCGCGGACCCGGTCTACGCCGACCTGGACGAATGGCTGGCGCGCACCGCTCAGGCATTGTCCCTGTCCCCAGTATTGACTCCCTCGGCAGAGGAGGCCAGCACCCCGTAAAATCCGGCGACAGACCCGAACGAGAAGATTCCGTGACCGATACCGCCGCCAACCGCTACGCCCGCCTGGAAGCCAACCTGCCGCTGCTCAAGGACACCCTGCGGGGCATCGAGAAAGAAGGCCTGCGCGTGGACGGCCAGGGCAAGCTGGCCCTGACGCCCCACCCCGCCCGCCTGGGCTCGGCGCTGACCAACGAACACGTCACCACGGACTACTCCGAGTCGCTGCTGGAACTGATCACCGGCACCCACCGCGATGTCGACGCGCTGCTGGGCGAGCTCAGCGATACCCACCGTCACGTCTACAGCGTGCTGGGCCAGGAGCTGATCTGGAACCAGTCCATGCCGGCCACGCTGCCCGGCGAGGCGGACATCCCCATCGCCTGGTACGGCACCTCCAATACCGGCATGCTCAAGCACGTCTACCGCCGTGGCCTGGCCGAGCGCTATGGCAAGACCATGCAGTGCATCGCCGGCGTGCATTACAACTACTCGCTGGCCGACGGGCTGTGGGACGTGCTGGACACCGCGCCTGGCACCACCCAGGACCGCCGCTCGCGCGGCTATATCGGGCTGATCCGCAACTTCACCCGCTATTCCTGGCTGCTGATGTACCTGTTCGGCGCGGCGCCGGCGCTGGCGCGTGATTTCCTGCGCGGCCGCGAACACCCGCTGCAAAGCCTGGGCGACCACACGCTGTACCTGCCGCACGCCACCAGCCTGCGCATGAGCGACCTGGGCTACCAGAACAAGGCCCAGTCGCAGCTCAAGCTCTGCTACAACGACCTGGACACCTTCCTGGGCCGCCTGTTCGATGCCGTCACCCAGCCCTGGCCCGATTACCAGAAGATCGGCACCCACCGCGACGGCCAGTGGATCCAGCTCAACACCAACGTGCTGCAGATCGAAAACGAGTACTACTCGAGCATCCGCCCCAAGCGCGCCACCGGCCGCTGCGAGCGCCCGATCACCGCGCTGGCCGAGCGCGGCGTGCAGTACGTGGAAGTGCGCTGCCTGGACATCGACCCCTACGCGCCGGTCGGCATCCAGGCCGAGACCGGCCGCTTCGTCGATGCCTTCCTGCTGTTCTGCGCCGCGTCCGACAGCCCCTACTTCCCCGCCAGCGGCTATTGCCAGCGCAGCGCCGACAACTTCTCCACCGTCGTCACGGAAGGCCGCAAGCCCGGCCTGCAACTGGACCGCGAAGGCCAGCCAGTGAGCCTGGCGCAATGGGGCAACGAACTGCTGGACCGCATCGCGCCCTATGCCGCCCTGTATGACTCGGCGCTGGGCGGCGACGCCTACGCCCGCGCGCTGGCCGCCCAGCGCGCCAAGCTTGGCGATCCCGATGCCACGCCCTCGGCGCGCCTGCTGCGCGAGCTGGTCGACGGCGGCGTCTCGTTCCACGACTACTCGCTGGACTTGAGCCGCAAGCACGCCGAGGCGCTGCGCGCGCAGCCGCTGCCCGCCGCGACCGCCGCCGCCTACGAACAGGCCGCGCGCGACTCGGCCGCCGAGCAGATCCGCATCGAGCAGGCCGACACCGAGGATTTCGACACCTATGTCGCCCGTTACCACGCCGCGCTCAAGGCGCCGCGCAAATAAGGCGTATCGTTAGGGTTTTGGTCCGCGGCGCGGCTGTGCCCGCCGGCGGGCCGGTCGTCCCCGTCACACCAGGAGGTCTTACCCATGCGCCGCATCGCAACCGCCCTGCTGGCCCTGGCCGCCAGCATGGCCAGCGTCGCCCACGCCGCCCCGCCCCCCATGCAAACCGTGGAGTCGGTGGACCTGAAACGCTACGCCGGCATGTGGTACGAAATCGCCAACTTCCCCATGGTGTTCCAGCGCGACTGCGTGGGCGACACCACGGCCGAATACACGCTGCACGCGGATGGCGGCGTGGGCGTGAACAACCGCTGCCGCAACAAGGACGGCAAGGTCGATTCCGCGTCCGGCACCGCCACGGTGGTCGAAGGCAGCAACAACGCCAAGCTGGAAGTCACGTTCCAGCAGCCCTTCAAGGGCGACTACTGGATCATCGGCCTGGACCCGGAATACCGCTGGGCCGTGGTCGGCACGCCCGACCGCAAATACCTGTGGATCCTGTCGCGCTCGCCCCAGCTGCCGCAGGAAGAGCTGGACCGCGCGCTGGCCGCCGCCAAGGCGCAGGGCTATCAGCTGGATGAGCTGCGGTATACGCCGCAGAAGTAGCTTCGCCTACAAAATCAGACCGTTGCATGCGAGCCATCTCGGAAGAGCGCTGGCTCTGCGGTAACCCACAGGTTGTCGACACGACGACTCGCCGGATATTGTGCTGTGTATCTACTGACGATACACTCACCAATGATCATCGGCTTCCGCCACAAAGGCTTGGAACTCTTTTACCGCACAGGCTCGACCCGGGGCATCTATGCCGCGCATGCCAATAAATTGCGCCAAATCCTGACCATGCTTGATACGGCTCGGGAACCTCAAGACATGAACCTACCCTGGCTCCGGCTGCACATGCTGAAAGGCAACCTTGCCACACATTGGTCGGTCCGAGTCGATGGCAGTTGGCGCGTAACCTTCCGTCTGACACGCATGGGCGCCGAGCTGATCGACTATCAGAACTATCACTAGGAGCCCGACCATGATGCATAACCCCGCGCACCCGGGCGAAATCCTCCGGGAGAACGTCATCGAGGCATTGGGCCTGTCCGTCACCGAAGCAGCCAGCCGGCTGGCCATGTCGCGCGTGGCGCTGTCGCGGGTGCTCAACGGCAAGGCGGGCATCAGCCCCGACTTGGCCGTCCGGCTGGAGCAGGCCGGGGCCAGTACCGCGCGGGCCTGGCTGGCGATGCAGGCCAACTACGACTTGTGGCAGGCACAACAGCATGAGCAGCCGCCGGTACGGTCATTGGCGACCACGGACTGATGTTTCGCAGTAAGACGCGCAACGCTGCGGGACTGACGCTCACCGCAGTTCCATCATCCCCAGGGTCGCCCGCGTCAGGTCGCTGTCCGGATCCTCCAGTTCATTGACCAGATCGAAGTGATTGCACTGCGGCGTGGCGATGCGCGTGGCAGACAGGCCGGCGGCGCGCCAGGCGGCCTCATAGGCATCGGTCTGATTCTTGAAACCCTGCGTCTCCAGGCCGCCCACGGCCAGCAGCATGGGACCGGCCTGCGCGGGCAGATGAAAGATCGGGCTTTGCAGCCTGGCCTGCTCGGGCGTCAGACGCAGCCAGTCGTTGACGCTGATGTCGCACAGCGGGCGCAGGTCGAACAGGCCGCTCAGGGCCAGCGTGCCCTTGATCACATCGTCCGGCACACCGTAGCGCGCCTGCCAGTCCGGCGCGGCCAGCATGCCCGCCAGATGGCCGCCGGCCGAGCTGCCGCTGACGTAGATGCGCGCGGGATCCACGCCATAGGCGGCGGCGTTGCGGTACAGCCAGGCCACGGCGGAGCGGACCTCGCGCACCACCTCGGGCAGCGTGGCTTCGGGCAGCAGCGTGTACTCCAGCGTGGCCACGGCGGCGCCGGCCGCGTTGAAGGCCTCGGCCATGACGGGCGCGTCTTCCTTGCGCTGCGAGCGCCAGTAGCCGCCGTGGATGAACACGAACAGCGGCGCCGACGCCTGCGCGGCGGCCGGCAGGAACAGGTCCAGCCTTTCGTCCTGGCCCATGCCGTACCGCAGGTTCAGCACGCCCGGCCGGCGCGTGCGCACGCGCGCCGCCGATTCCGCGTAGCGGCGCACGCAGGCATCGAAATCCGCGACCGAGGCGCGCGCGTTGTACTGCACCTCGCGCTCGGCGATCGAGGCGAAGAAAAGATCGGGAGTGGCGTCACGCATGGAGGGCCTGCCTGTCCTGGGTCGAGATGATGTGTTCAATGAACTGCGCGGTCTTGCGATAGTGCGCGGCCAGCATGGCGGCCGACTTGTCGGCGTCGCGCGACAAGGCCGCGTCCAGCAGCTGGCGGTGCTCGTCGTCGACGTTGCGCTCCGGCCCGTAGGCGGTCGCGCCGGCGCGGGCCGGACGGCGGTAGCGCTCGGTCTGCGCGTACAGCTGCGTGGACAGGTCCAGCAGCCAGTGCGAGCGGCAGGCGCCGATCAGCGCGTGGTGGAAATCCAGGTGGCGCGCTTCCAGCAGCTCTGCCAGCTCCTGGTCCGGCGCGGCGGCCTCGCCGGCGCGCTGCGCGGCCAGCGTCAGCGCGTGATAGGCGCCCACCAGCCGCGCCTCCCAGGCGTCGTCGGCGTTGCCCAATGAACGCCGCAGCGCCTCGCAATCGATCAGGATTCGGGTTTCGCAGGCGTCCCACATTTCCTCGACCGACAGCGGCGCGATGCGAAAGCCGCGCGAGGTGGTGCTGACCACCATGCGCTCGCTGCGCAGGCGGTTGAGCGCCTCGCGGATGGGCGAGAAGCTGCTGCCGTAGCGCTGCTTGAGCAGCTCCAGGCGCAGCGACTGGCCCGGCGCGAAGGCGCCGCTCATGATGTCCCGCCGCAGCAGCCGGTAGACCTGCTCGGACAGCGTGATTTCTTCTATTTCGGGGTTTCCGTCCGACCCGGGATCGTCCAGGCGGGACGCTTTGATTCTTGGTCTCAAGATGCTCTCCAGACAGGCGGCTTGGTCCGCGCGCGGCGCAAGCGCGCCGGCGAGGCGGCCGCGCGGCGGGCGCGGCCAGCTGCTTGTGGCCGCTGCGGCGCGGCTGCGCGCGGGCGGCCCATTCTACCCGCGCGCCCCGGCCTCGGCCGGCGTCTTGCCCTCGTCCAACCCCTCGCCCAGGCCCTCGTTCAGGTCCGGCTCCTGTCCGTCGTCAAAGCGGGCGGCCCGCAGCGGCCGGCGGTTCACCCGCAGATCGAACACGTCGAAGCGGTTGTAGTGGCCCACGATGTCGTGCATCTGCCTCGGCTGGATGCAGCGCGACAGGTCGATGTCGGCGTAGACGATGCCTTCATCATCGATCAGCGGTTCGCCGATGACGCGGCCGTCCGGCCCGATGATGCCGGAGAACGCGCTGTTGCGGCGGGCCAGCGTCTCGCGAGCCTGCGGGTGGCTGGCGCCGATGGCATCCTGGATCTCTTTCGAGATGGTGGAGCAGGACACCACGGTGAACACCTTGCCCTCGAAGCTATGGGCCGAGGCCCGCAGCCGGATCGCCTCGGCCATGTCGTAGTCGGGCGGCGCCACCGGCAGCGAGATGTAGCTGGCCACGTGCACCATCTCGCCCTGCGCCAGCAGCGAGAAGCGCGCCAGGGTGTTGGTGTTCTCGCCGCAGGCCAGCCCGCCCAGCTTGCCGACCGAGGTGTCGTACACGCGCAGCGACTCGCCGTCGCCGTGGGCCCAGGTCAGCTTCTCGGCCCAGGTCGGCACCAGCTTGCGGTGGCGGCCCAGGATGCGGCCTTCGTCGCTGATGAACACCATGGTGTTGTAGATGGTGCTGACGCCATGGCGGCTACGCTCGTTCACGCCCATCACCACGTTGACGCGATACTGGCGCGCGGCCTGGGCGATGCGGCGGATTTCCGGGCCGGGCAGCTCGATGGCGCTGCGGCACAGTTTCTCGAACCAGGGGCTGGCCTCGACCGGGTTCATCACCCAGCTCCAGTACGGATAGGCCGAGATATAGACCTCCGGGAACGCGACCAGCTTGGCGCCGTTGCCGGCGGCCTCGCCTATCAACGCGCAGGCCTTGTCGACGGTGGCGTCGGTGTCCAGGAATACCGGCGCGGCCTGGACCGCGGCGGCCTTGAATGCAGGCAGGTTCAACATGCGTTCGTCTCCGTTCAAATGCCCAGGTAGCGCTGCGCCAGTTCCGGCTGCGCCGACAGCTCGGCGGGTTTGCCGGACCAGGCTACGCGTCCCTTGTCCACGATGTAATGCCGGTCGACCAGGGTGGCCATTTCCGGCAGGTTCTTGTCGATCACCAGGATGGTCTGGCCCTCGGCCTTCAATGCGCGCAGGCAGCGCCAGATTTCCTGGCGGATCAGCGGCGCCAGGCCTTCGGTGGCCTCGTCCAGGATCAGCAGCTTGGGATTGGTCATCAGCGCGCGGCCGACCACCAGCATCTGCTGCTCGCCGCCGGACAGCGTGCGCGAGGACTGGCCGCTGCGCTCCTTCAGCCTGGGAAACAGTTCGTACACGCGCTCCAGCGACCAGCCGCCGGAGGCGGGCCGCGCCGTGGCCACCAGGTTCTCGCGCACGCTCAGCGAACCGAACACGCGCCGCCCCTCGGGCACCAGGCCCACGCCCAGCCGCGCCACCACGCTGGGCGCCGAACGGCCCAGCACGCGGCCGCGGAAGGTCACGCTGCCGCCGGTGGCCGGCAGCATGCCCATCAGTGTCTTGACGGTGGTGGTCTTGCCCATGCCGTTGCGGCCGATCAGCGAGATCACCTCGCCCTCGCTGGCCTCGAAGGCCATGCCGAACAGCACCTTGCTGGACCCGTAGCCGCCGGTCAGCTCCTCAACCTTCAACATGCGCTTCTCCCAAAGCCCGCGCCTCGCCGGCGCTTTCCTCGCCCAGGTAGGCGGCGCGCACCTCCGGATGGCGCCGCACCGCGTCGGGCGGCCCGCTGAACACCACCTTGCCGTACACCAGCACGCTGATGCGGTCGGCCAGCGCGAACACGGCGTCCATGTCGTGCTCGACCAGCAGGATGCCGTACTGGCCCTTCATGCCTTGCAGCAGGCGCGTCATGCGGGCGGACTCCTCCGGCCCCATGCCGGCCATGGGCTCGTCCAGCAGCAGCAGGCGCGGCGAGCGGGCCAGCGCCACGGCCAGCTCCAGCTGGCGCTTCTCGCCATGCGCCAGATCGGCGGTGCGCACGTGGCGGCGGTCGCGCAGGCCGACGTGATCCAGCCAGCCCAGCGCCTGTTCCTTGAGCCCGGCGTCGCGGCGCGGGTCGGACCAGAGCTGGAAGGCCCGGCCGGTCTTGAGCATGCAGGACAGGATCACGTTCTCGAGCGCCGTGTATTCCTGACATAGCTCGGTGATCTGGAACGAGCGGCCCAGGCCCAGCCGCGCGCGTTCAAAGGCGCGCAGCGCCGTCACATCGCGGCCATCCAGATGGATGGAGCCGGCGTCGGGCCGGATCTCGCCGCAGATCTGCGCGATCAGCGTGGACTTGCCGGCGCCGTTCGGGCCGATGATGGCGTGGATCTCGCCGGCGCGCACGTCCAGGTCCACGCCGTTGGTCGCCACCACCGCGTCGAAGGCCTTGCGCAGGCCGGACAGGCGCAGCAGCGTATCGGGGGTGGGCTTAGTCAGCATGGCGCGTCTCCAGCAGACTGCCGAACAGGCCTTTCTGCCCGCACAGCACCACCAGCACCAGGATCGGCCCCATATACAACAGCCAATGCTCTGTCAGCGAGGTCAGCACCTGCTCCAGCCCCAGGAACACGGCCGCGCCGGCGATCGGCCCCAGCAGCGTGCCCACGCCGCCCAGGATCACGATGGCCATCAGCTCGCCCGACTTGGTCCAGGCGGCCATGTCCGGCGTCACCAGGCCGGCGTAATTGGCCCACAGCACGCCGGCCAGGCCGGTGCCCACCGCCGACAGCACGAAGGCGCCCAGGCGGTACGGCGTGGGCGCCACGCCCAGGTTCAGCGCGCGCCGCTCGCTCTGGCGCAGCGCCTGCAACACCATGCCGAAGCGCGAACTGGTGATGCGCATGCACAAAAGCGTCCAGGCCGTCAGCAGCGCCAGGCACACGTAGTAGAAGACCAGCGGGCTTTCCAGGTTGATGCCCGGCAGCGTGTTGCGCGCCGAGATCATCAGCCCGTCGTCGCCGCCGTAGAACTGCAGCGACACCAGGATGAAATACACCATCTGCCCGAACGCCAGCGTGATCATGATGAACTGCACGCCGCGCGTGCGCAGCGCCAGATAGCCGAAGACCCAGCCGGCCAGCGCGCACACCGCCAGCGCGATCGGCCAGACCACCAGGGCCGCGTTGCTGCCGGCCCAGCCGAAGATGGGGCCGGCCTCGGAGGTGTGGAAGGCGATGATGCCCACGGCGTAGCCGCCCAGTCCGAAGAACATGGCGTGACCGAAGCTCACCATGGCGCCGTAGCCGATCACCAGGTCCAGGCTGACGGCGGCCAGGCCGTAGATCAGGAAGCGCGTCACCACGCCGATCAGGAACGGCGAGCCCGAGGCCGCCGCCGCGGCCGGCAGCAGGATCAGCAGGGCCAGCCCCGCCAGGCCCCAGCGGCCGCGATTGGAAAGTGTCATGCCCATGCTCATCCTCGCGCCGGGAACAGCCCGCCCGGCTTGGCGATCAGCACGATCGCCATCAGTACGTAAATGCTGGCCGAGGCCAGGCCCGCGGCCAGCGGATCGGCGGTGGCCGGCGAAAACACCGCGCCCAGCAGCTGCGGCAGGAAGGCGCGCCCCAGGCTGTCCACCATGCCCACCAGCAGCGCACCGGCCAGCGCGCCGCGCACCGAGCCCACGCCGCCGATCACGATGACCACGAAGGTGGTGATCAGGATGCGCTCGCCCATGCCGATCTCGACGGCCAGCAGCGGCGCGGCCATCACGCCCGCCAGGCCGCACAGCAGCGCGCCCAGGCCGAACACCAGCGTGTAGAGTTTCTTGATGTCCATGCCCAGCGCGTCGACCATCTCGCGGTCGTCGGCGCCGGCGCGGATCAGCATGCCGACGCGGGTGCGGTTGACCAGCCACCACAGGCCCAGCGCCACGGCCGCGCCGATGGCGATGAAGGCCAGCCGGATGATCGGGTACTGGAAGCCCGGCGCCAGCGTCGCCGCGCCTTCCAGGAAGGACGGGATGCCGACCAGCGGCGGGCGGCGGCCAAAGATCAGGCTGACCGCCTCGTTGCTGAACAGCAGCAGGCCGAAGGTCGCCAGCACCTGGTACAGGTGATCGCGCTTGTAGAGCCGGCGTATCACCAGGATCTCGATCGTCAGGCCGTACAGCCCCGCCCCCAGCAGCGCCGCCAGCACGCCCGCGAGGAACGAGCCGGTGGTGCCGATGGCGTAGGCGGCGCAGTACGCGCCCACCATGTAGAACGAGCCGTGGGTCAGGTTGACCACGCCCATGATCCCGAAGATCAGGGTCAGTCCGGCCGCCAGCATGAACAGCATGGCGCCGAACTGCAGCCCGTTGAGCAACTGCTCGAACAATAGCGTCATGACGGCATCTTGCAGTGTTGGGCGTAGGCGTCCTTGTCATCGGACACCAGTTTGCGGACCAGGCGCGGCGACAGGCTGCCGTCGGCGCCCTTCTCGACGCGCATCAGGTACAGGTCCTGGATCGGGTGCTGGTTGACGTTCATGCTGAACTTGCCGCGCAACGAGGCGAACTCGGGCTTGCGCAGCGCGGCGCGGAATTCCGCCGCCTTGGACAGGTCGCCGCCGGTGGCCTTCAGGCCCGCGCCGATCAGCTGGGCCGTGTCGTAGGCCTGCATGGCGTAGTCGGTGGGCGCGCGGCCGTAGGCCTTCTTGAACGCTTCCACGAAAGCCTTGGACTGCGGATTGTCGAAGTCCATCGACCAGATGCCGGTGGTGTAGGCGCCCAGCGAAGCATCGCCGGTGGCCTGGATCATGCGGGCATCCATTGAAAAGCTGGGCATCAGCATGGGAATGGTCTTGTTCAGCCCGGCCGCCGCGTACTGCTTGACGAAGTTGATGCCGGTGCCGCCGGGATGGAACTGGTAGATCGCGTCGGGCGCCAGCGAACGCAGCCGCGCCAGCTCAACCGAGAAGTCCGACTGGTCGAGCTTGGTGTAGATCTCGGCCGCGACCTCGCCCTTGTAGGTGCGCTTGAAGCCTTCGATGGCGTCGCGCCCTGCCTGGTAGTTCGGCGCCAGCAGCACCACGCGCTTGTAGCCCAGCTCATTGGCCGCCACGCCGCCGGCGGTGTGGAAGGCGTCGTTCTGGTAGGACGCGACGAAATAGTTGGGATCGCACTTCTCGCCGGCGAAGTTCGACGGGCCGGGGTTCAGGCTGACGTAGAACGCGCCCGACTTCACCACGCCCGGCACGACCGCCGCCAGCACGTTCGAGAAGTTCACGCCGGTATAGAGCTTGACGCCCGATTGCAGCAGCCGGTCGGCGGCCTGCTTGGCGTTGGCGGGCTTGAGCCCGTCGTCCTCGATCACCAGCTCGACCGGCACGCCGCCCAGCTTGCCGCCCCCCTGCTGGATGGCCAGGTTGAAGGCGTCGCGCTCGTCCTCGCCGATGTAGCCGGCCGGCGTGGACAGCGTAGCGATGAAGCCGATCTTCACCGGACCGGCCGCCTGCGCCGACGCGCCCGCGGCCAGCGCCAGGCATCCCAGGATCATTTTGCAGTTCATGTTTTTCCCCTTGGAGACTGCATGGCCCGGCGTCTCTCGCGCCGGGCGGATTCATTGCTTGGAATGCCGGCCTTTACACGGCCACGACCGGATGGCGCAGCGTGCCGATGCCCTCGACGCCGGCCTCGACCACGTCGCCCGGCCACAGCCATTCCTGCGGGCTGCGGCCCGCGCCCACGCCTTCCGGCGTGCCGGTGGCGATGATGTCGCCCGGCTCCAGCGTGATGCCGGCGCTGATGTCCGAGATCAGGAACGGCACCTTGAACAGCATGTGGCGCGTGTTCGAGCCCTGCTTCTTCTCGCCGTTCACCGTGAGCCACAGGTCCAGCTTCTGCGGATCCGGGATCTCGTCGGCGGTCACGATGCAGGGGCCGAACGGCGCATAGGTGTCCTGGCCCTTGGAATAGATCCACTGACCGGCGCGGCGGCAGTCGCGCGCGCTCATGTCCAGCATCACGCTGTAGCCGAACACATAGGACAGCGCGTCGGCCTCGGCCACGCGCGCGGCGCGCCGGCCCATGATCACGGCCAGCTCGACTTCCCAGTCCAGCTGCTGCGTGATGCGGGCGTTGTGCTCGATCGCGTCGCCCGGGCCGATCACGGTGGTGGGCGGCTTGGAGAAGATCACCGGCTGCTTGGGCAGGTCGGCGGACGTATCCAGCGTGCGGCTGGATTCCTCGACGTGCTCGACGTAGTTCAGGCCGATGCCGAAGATGTTCTTGCGCGGACGCGGGATGGGCGCCAGCAGCTTGACGTTCTCCTGCGGCAGCGCGGCGCCCACGGGCCAGGCGCCACGAAACTGTTCGAGCAGGCGCGCGGCCTGCGCCAGCGCGGCCGGGCCCAGGTCGATGAAGCTCAGCATGTCGTCGGGCAGCGCCACGCCGCCGGCCTGGCCCAGCAGGGCCAGGTCGATCACATAGCCGTCGGCCAGCGCGCCAAGACGGCCGGCGGCGGCGGGATGGGCGCGAAAAGTCACCAAGCGCATAGGTACTCCAGAATATTCAAGACGAGTGGATACGGGCGTCCCGGCAGGCCGGGGCGTCGGATGGAAAATCGTTGTTCGGAACCGCGTCAGATCAGCGTCTGATGACCGTCGTTGTCCTTGAGCGCCTCTTCGCGGTATAGCGACAGCGCGCGCATGACCGGCAGATCGTTGAAACAGAACAGGCAGGCGTCGTCGTTCGAGGACAGGTTGACGTGCTCGTGCATGGCCCAGGACGGCACGCAGAAGATGTCGCGCTCGGTCCAGTCGTAGCGCCGGCCCTCGATGATGGAATAGCCGCTGCCCTTGGCCACCTGGTAGATGAAGCTGCCGGTGTGGCGGTGCGCCTTGGTGTGCTCGCCGGGCCGCAGCAGCTGCATGCTGGCGCCGATGGTCGGCATCACCGGCCCGCCGGTCATGGGATTCACGTACTCCAGCAGCACGCCGTCATACGGGCTGCCCGCGGTGACGCGCGCGTAGCGGCGCAGCGCCTCGTAGGTGGGCTCCCATTCGTATTTGAACAGCGGCGAGTAGGGCTTGGTCCAGCCCGAGGCCTGCGGACGCAGCGCCACGCCGCCCCAGGTGGCGGTGGTGTCGTCGACCGGATGCGTGACGGCCTGGTTCAGGTCCGGATGCACGGCATAGAAGCCGGCTTCCAGCGCGTTGACCAGCGGGATGTCCAGGCCGTCCTGCCAGATGCAGGTAGTGCCGTCCTCGGACACGCCGTGCTCGTGCCAGGTGCCGTTGGGCGTGAGCACGAAGTCGTTCGCGCCCAGCGTCATCTTGTGGCCGTCGACGATGGTGTACGCGCCACTGCCTTCCATGATGAAGCGCAGCGCCGAATGCGAGTGCGCGTGCGCCGAGGCCAGTTCGCCCGGCTTCATCACCTGCAGGCCCGAGTACAGCCAGCCCACGGCGGCGGCCACGTCGCGGCGGCCGGGATTGTTCAGGTAGATCACGCGGCGGCCGGCTTCCTCGGGCGAGACCAGCTCGGCCGAGCGCAGCACGTGGCCGCGCAGGTCCTGGTAGCGCCAGACCACCGGCACCGAGGCCGAGCGCGGCGCCCAGGGCTCGATCTTGTTCGCCACCGTCCACAGCGCGCCTGTCTCCAGCCGCGCCAGCTCCTGGTAGTAGGCGACGCGCTCCGGCGAGTCGGCCACATTGGCGCGGCCTGCCCGGTCTTCGCGGTATGCGTCGTACCTGTTCGTCTCCATCCCGACCTCTTTTTATAAAAAAATTTAGATTTTCGAAAATATTAAATCCGGGGATGGCGCCTGATCAAGAATTGCGCGCTAGGGGTTTTCCTGGGGAGAGGCGGCCTGTAAAAACCACTGTACAAAATCACAGTTGTCCTGATACATTGCGCTCGCCTGTGCAACCCGTCGCCTGGAGACGCTCATGTCCGAAGCCGCTCACGTCATGCAGTACATCGTCGTACCCTATCGCGCCGCCGCCGGCGGCGTCGCCCCCGGTGAGATCCGTCCCGCCAGCAGCGAGTTCGGCGCGATCCGCATCGCCAATTCCATGGCGGCGAAATTCGCCGGCGTGGCCGCCTACGAGGTCATGGTGGACAAGGAAACCGGCGACATGGGATCGCCGCGCATCCTGGCGCAGATCGGCACCGTGCCCGCGCTGGACGATTGAACCGGCGGCGCATGAGCGGACAGGCCGGCGCCCGTCCGGCCTGACGCGGCCCAGGTCGGGAAAGCCATGAGCCGCCGCTGCTTGCGCCGCTCGCGCGCGCATGGGTAAGGTAGGCGCCTGCCGTCGCGGCGTCCACCGGAGACGAAACCTTGGCCCGACTTCACCGCTTCCTGTCGCGCTGCGCGCTCGTCACCTGCGCGTTCAGCCTGCCCGCCGCCGCCCAGACCCCGCCCGTCAAGCTGGTGGTCGGCGCGCCACCCGGCGGCACCACGGACACCGTGGCCCGCAACATCGGCCAACACATGAGCCAGACGCTCAAGCGCACCGTGCTGGTCGAGAACCGTCCCGGCGCCGGCGGCAACATCGCCGCCGACTACGTCGCCAAGAGCGCACCCGACGGCAACACGCTGCTGGTCACCTTCACGAGCTTTTCGATCAACGCCTCGCTGTACCGCAAGCTGCCCTTCGATCCGGTCCGCGACTTCACGCCCATCAGCATGCTGGCCCGGGTGCCCAGCGTGCTGGTGACGCGCAAGGACTTCCCCGCCCAGGACATGGCGGCTTTCGTTCAGCAGGTCCGGGCGCATCCTGGCAAGTACACGATGGCGGTCGGCGCGCTGGGTTCGTCGCTGCACATGGCCGGCGAGCGCATGAAGATGATGGCCGGGCTGGATATCCTGAACGTGCCCTACAAGGGCACGGCGCCGGCGATCACCGACCTGCTCGGCGGCCAGGTCGACATGATGGTCGCCAGTTCGCTCAACGCGCAGCCGCATATCAAGTCCGGCGCGCTCAAGGCGCTGGGCTTGACCAGCCCCCGGCCGCTGCCGCAGTTTCCCGGCGTGCCGCCCATCGGCGACACGATCAAGGGCTTTGAATCGAATGCCTGGTTCGCGCTGTTCGGCCCGGCGGGGATGCCGGCCGATGTCGTGGCGGCGCTCAACGGCGCGGCGCGCCAGGCCGTGGCGGCGCCGGATTTCCGCCGCTTGCTCGACGCCGAGGCCGCCACCGCGGTCAGCAGCAGCCCGCAGGAACTGGATGCCTTCGTGAGGCAGGACATCGCGCGCTACGCCGAGATCGTCAAGTTCACGGGCGCGACGCTGGATTGAGCGCCCGGGACGGGCGCTGACTTGCGGCGACCGGAATCGGCCGCCGCCGGCGGGCCTCAGCCCGACTTGCCCGTATCGATGGTCAACGTGTCCTGCGTCATCAGCGATTCGACCGACTCCACGTTCATCGGACGGCCCAACAGATAACCCTGCAGCGAATGGCAGCCCAACTCGGTCAGGAACTCGCGCTGCTCGGGCGTTTCCACGCCTTCGGCCACGACCTGCACCTTCAGGGCGTTGCCCAGCGCGATGATGGCCGACACGATGGCGGCGTCCTCGGTGTCCTGCTCCAGGTCTCGCACGAAGCCGCGATCGATCTTCAATTCCGTGGCCGGCAGGCGCTTCAGGTACAGCAGGCTGGAATAGCCGGTGCCGAAGTCATCGATGGAAATGCGCACGCCCATCTCGTGCAACTGTTGCAGGATGGCCAGGCTCGCGTCGGCGTTCTTCATGGCCGTGGATTCCGTGACCTCCAGCGTCAGATAGCTGGCGTCCAGGCCATGGCGTCGCAGCACGTCGGACACGGTCCCCACCAGGTCCGGATGGCCGAACTGCACCGCCGACAGGTTGACCGCCACGCTCCAGCGGATGCCGTGTTCCCGGTGCCAGGCCGCCAGTTGCCGGCAGGCCTCGTTCAGCACCCACTTGCCCAGCGGAATCACGAGCCCCGTCTTCTCAACGATGGGGATGAACTCGTCCGGCATCAGCAGGCCCAGCGTGGGATGCTGCCAGCGCACCAGCGCCTCGACGCCGATGATGGGACCGTCGGGCGCCATGAACTTGGGCTGGTAGTGCAGCCTCAATTCGCTGTTTTCCAGCGCGCGGCGCATGTCCTGCACCAGCTGCAGCTGGCGATGCACATTGGCATTCATCGACGACTGGAAGAAGCAGTACGTGTCCCGGCCCATGCCCTTGGCGTGATACATGGCCGCGTCGGCGTTGGTCAGCAGGTCGTCCTGGTCGATGCCGTCGTTGGGATAGATGGCGATGCCGATGCTCAGCGAAATGGCGAGCTGGTGGATATCGATGCGGAACGGCTCGCGGATCGCCTCGATCAGGTCCTCTGCCAGGCGGCCCGCGCTGGCCGGATCCATGTTCAGCGCCAGGATCACGAACTCGTCGCCGCCCATGCGGGCGACGGTGTCTTCCTCGCGCAGGGCGCCGCGTATGCGCTGCGCCACTTCGATCAGCAGCAGATCGCCGACGTGATGGCCGTAGACATCGTTGATGCCCTTGAAGCCATCCAGGTCCAGGAACATCAGCGCGAAGGTCAGGTCCTTGTCGCGCCGCGCCGTGCGCAGCGCCTGCTTGAGGCGGTCGTCCAGCAGCAGGCGGTTGGCCAGCTTGGTCAGGTTGTCGTGCAGCGCCAGGTAGGTGAGTTCCTCGTTCGCCTTGACCAGCGAGCTGGACAGCGACGAGGTCGTGGTCTCGAGCCGCAGGTCCTGCAGCGACACCAGCAGCGCCGTGCCCATCACGGACATGGTGACGGTGATGATGAACAGCGCCAGCCATTCCGGGCTGAGCCCTCCGACGAAAGCGCCGCAGATGCTGCCCAGCGGGAAATTGGCGGCGGCCATGCCCGTGTAGTGCATGCCGACGATGGCGATACCCATGACCACGGCGCCCAGCAGGCGCATGCGCCGCACGCGCGTGGTGTTGTGCCGCAGGTTGAACGCGATCCACAGCGCCGCGCCCGAGGCCAGGACCGCGATGAGGATGGAAAGCGCGAACAGGGCCGGGTCGTAGGCGATGCCCGGCGCCATGCGCATGGCGATCATGCCGGTGTAGTGCATGCCGGCCACGCCGGCGCCCATCAGCAGCGCGCCCACCGCCAGTTTTTGCCAGGGCAGGCGCTCCTGGCAGACCAGGTGCAGCGAATAGGCGGAAAACGCGATGGCGATCAGCAGCGACATCAGCGTGATCCACGGGTCGTAGCCCAGCGGGATCGGCAGGCTGAAGGCCAGCATGCCGACAAAGTGCATGGACCAGATGCCCAGGCCCATCGCCGATGCCCCGCCGGCGAGCCAGTATTTCGCGGCCCGCCCACGGACATTGCTGATCCTCCCCGCCATGTCCAGCGCCGTATACGACGCAACAATCGCAACAATTAAAGAAAGAAAAACCAGGAGGGGACTGTATTCACCGATCAGCATCGCTATTCCTGCAAGCCTGCGGCCCGGCTTCGATCTTGCCGGCCCCGCAGTGAGCCAATGCTACCAGCGGTTTGGCCGCGAAAGCAGCAGCGCGATGAGTGTGGAAGCGGCTTTTCTTGGTTCTGTTGTTTTTTCTGGAAGACGAACGGGAAATGCGAGCTGCGCATGGCGGTTGATATGGCGCAGTCCTGCTCTGTGACTGTCACGTTCTTCGCGTTGCATGACGGCGATCCGCAAGCGCAGACGCGCGGATCCATGCGCAATGCTGGCGAAGATATTCTCCATTTCGCGACATTCAAGAATCATCGCGCATTGCTCATGCCGGTGCGCGGCAGACGATGATCCAGGCGCGATCCATCGCCCGCGTCGCTTCAATACAGGGTATTGCGAACCCGCCAGCGCTCGCGGCGGCTGTCGAATCCGTGCGTGCGCTAGTTGGCGCGGTGCGGTTCGACCCTCGGAATATCAAATAGAGTAATGCTCCGATATTCCACAACCTCATTGCGGACGAGAATGATGACTCCCCAAAATTGGCCAGGGGATGCGGCAAGACACTCCCGGTCAAGCATCAAGGCCACGTTTCTTGTCTCGCCGGCTTGAATGACGAGCAGGCGTCCCGGGACATCGGTCGCCACCGTCACCGGCATATCGGGCGACGTGACGCTTGCACACAGGCCCGCATTCAGATCCCGGCCGGATAGCGCAATCCCCACGCTGTCCGGCCCGGGATTATGAATGGACGCTCGCAGCGTGCCGGGATCGAGCTCATCGACCGCCTCCAATCTGTCGATCTCGATCCGAATCGGCGTCGACAAGGCCGGCGCGGGCCATTGCGGCATTTCATCGCCGACGGCTTGCGCCGCCACATCCACCACCCGGCGCGCCTGCGCTATCCACTCCTGCAGGGCTGCCGTACCACAAGACCTTTAACCGTCTGGCCTACGTCGGCCTGGACGGCGGCAAGATCGGCGCGCTCACGCTGGGTCTGCAGAACACCGTGATCCAGGACCTGATGGCCGACCACTTCGATCCGCTGACGGTCGGTAACTACGCCGAAAACTCGTGGCTGCCCGCTGCCATGGGCCACGTGCGCGCGAACAATGCCATCCGCTACGCGAATACGCTGGGCGACCTGGCTGTGATAGGCCAGTGGTCCAACGGCGATAGCTGGAAGGACCGCGCTGCCGGCCAGCAGATGGGTATCAGCCTGCGCTACACGGTCGGCCAGCTCGGCCTGGGCGGCGCCTTCCAGAAGACCGTTGACTCCGGCAACTCCGACAAGCGCCAGCAAGTCTGGAACCTCAGCGCCTCGTATCAGTTCGAAGTCGTCAAGGTCTTCGCCGGCTATTTCAACGGCGGGGACCAGACCAACTGGACCAACGCCGTCATGGGCCGCGCGATTGACCCGACCAGCACCCTGGATCGCAAGGACAACGGCTACTTCCTGGGCGCCAGCTGGCAGGCCACCCCGCGCTGGACCATCACCGGCGCCGCCTATTACGATCAGGCCAAGAACGTCGTGGTCGACGGCGACAAGGGCAAGCGCTACGCCCTGGTGGCCGTGGCTGAATACGCGCTGTCCAAGCGCACGCAGGTGTACAGCACCGTGGACTACAACAAGGTCCGCGACGCATCCACCGGCGACATCTCCGGCCGCACCAGCCAGATCGGTGCCGGCCTGGGCATGCGCCACATCTTCTAATCGTCAAAACGATTCAAGGCCTGCCCCCGGCCGCATGAAGTAGAAAAGCCCACCGCAATCGCGGTGGGCTTTTTTTTGGGCACAGGCCAGCGCTCTTTCAGCTGTTCATGAGGTCGCGCAATCTTGTTCGAACGTCGTCCACGCCCGCCTTCACATCACCGACCACATTCTGGTACACCCTGTTCCATCGCTCCACTCGTTCGGGGTCTTGAATTGTCAATTCCACGCCGTAGTAGAACAGATTGTACTTATCTAGCATGACCGTGTAGAGCTTCTCCACACACAACTCCGTATCGCCCGTTAGATGGATCCTGTTCCCTCTGTATATCTCGTCAAACTCCCTGATTGCCTGAAACGCGTGCTTACGGAGCGCATCGGCATCGACATTTACCGCACGAAAGGGAAGCGTAAAGGCGACTAAATTGTCGTAGGCGGACTCTACTGCACTGTAGACCAGTTGAATGGCCTCAATCTGCCCTTTTGCGACATGCCCGTACTTCGTCGCCTGGCGGCTGGATTCTCGAGCCAATTCGGCCGTAAGCCTAGCCATTTCTGCGTCGTTGACGGCTTTGAGTTCGGCTTTGTATTGCTCGACGCTCAAATCGGAAGCAGTCTTTAATTGACTCTTCAATTTCTCGAGATCTTGATCATAGTCAGCCTTGATGCTGTGCTTGATCTTCTGTTTGATCCACGTACGCAGGGCAAATCCAAAAAGTGCGACAAGGCCCGTGCTCAAGAGGGTTGTAAGCGCGGTTTGCCAAACGAAATCTGATAGCTGCATGTTGTCCTGTCTCCCGTCCGCAGGCATGAATATGAGGCCAGTCGAAGCTACGATGCATGCGCGACCAAACTGGCGTTCGAGCGGCATAAAAGGTATCACGTGTGTCCTAAAAGTGTCCCTCCATGCGATAGGTGCGGTGCAAAGGTGGGAATTATTGGCCCATATCTGCCCTATCCGTGGGGTAAAGCGGAGCGCCATCGATTGGTCGAGAGCGATTTCATCCGATTTGTATACATTGAAGTTGCTGCCCCATCATGGCTTTACGCGGAGGTTGAGGGTTGTATGTAAGACAATAGAAATCCTCTCCCCGCCAGAAAAGACAAAACAAATCAAAAAGATAGCTGCACCCGGAGGGTGCGTCCTGTGTGAGGGCCTTAAGGGACTCCGTGAACGTCCGTAGGACGGCCCCGCCGGCGCAGCCGGGGGGGGGGGAACGGCCGCCCGCATGGAGACAGCCCCCAACAAAGCAAAAGGGCCGCCCGTTAGGGTGCCCCTTTTACTTTGCGCCCTCCGTGCCTACACGATGCGCCCCAGCTCGGAGATCAACGACAACCCGGCCATTGTCGTAGCGGTGCACAAGCCCAGGCACGGCAGCAGCGCTCACCGATACTGCAGCCCCCTTGCCATATGGCGCCAGGCCCTCACCGATCTTGGGTTCCGCGAACGAGATGCAAGGCAGACCCGACATACCTATGCGACTACATGCCGGCATGAATCCCGGATACCTGTCCAGGCAGATGGGCCACAAGAACGCCAAGATGTTCTTCGAGGTCTATTCGAAATGGATCGACGGTGCGGCCAACCAGCGCGAGAAGGACAAGATGCGCCAGCTCGTTGCGCAGTACCGACCTGAAGAGTCGGCACACGCCGGCCAGAGGGACGACACGTAGGCGTTTTGGTCACGCGGTGGTCACACACCACGCCTAAGTCTTTGATTTGATGGCGCGCCCGACAGGAATCGAACCTGTATCAAGAGCTTCGGAAACTCTCATTCTATCCATTGAACTACGGGCGCAGCGCAAGGGAGGCGGTATTGTACCCAAGTTTGAGCAGCGTGCATGAAATAGATCAAATCCTCGCGCAAACTGCTCGAAAACCCGGCCCGATCCATTGGACGGGCGTCCATGACACCGTTATATAATCCAGCGTTTGCTTGCTGGGCGATCCGCTGTTCGCCGCCCGAATGTGCAGTACTGATCTTTCTCTGTTGCCGCCACCAGGCGCCCCGGTACCCGTTTGCAGGATTTGGTCATGAGCAACCAGCAGGAACACATAGAAGAGCATTCCTCCCCCATCAAGACCCCCAAGCAACTGATCGTCACGGCCATACTGGCGTTCGTGGTGCCGATCGGGATCATCATCCTACTGGTGAACATGGTCGTCTCCGGCACCAAGGTCGGCGCCGGCTCGGACACCCTGACGCCTGAAGCCGTCACCAAGCGCATTGCGCCGGTCGCCGGCTTCGAGCTGGTCGACGCCAACGCGCCCAAGGTCTTCAAGACCGGCGAACAGGTCTTCGCCGCCGTCTGTACGGCCTGTCATACCGCCGGCGTGGCGGGCGCTCCCAAGATCGGCGACAACGCCGCCTGGGCGCCCTTCATCAAGTCCGGCTACGAGTCCCTGCTGAACGTCGCGCTGCACGGCAAGGGCGGCATGCCCGCCAAGGGCGGCAACCCGACGCTGAGCGACTACGAAGTCGCGCGCGCCGTGGTCTACATGGCCAACAAGTCCGGCGCCTCGCTGCCCGAACCGGCCGCTCCGGCCGAGGACGGCGCGAAGAAGGAGGAAGCCGCCGCTCCGGCTGCTGCTGCGCCGGCCGCCGCCGCGCCGGCTCCTGCCGCTGCCGCCCCGGCCGCCGAGGCTCCCGCACCCGCAGCGCCCGCCCCCGCCGCTGCTGCGCCCGCGCCGCAACAGGCCGCCGTCAACCCGGCCGGCGAAAAGCTCTACAAGAGCGTCTGCTTCGCCTGTCACGCCACCGGCGTGGCCAACGCGCCCAAGTTCGGCGACAAGGCCGCCTGGGAGCCCTACATCAAGACCGGCATGGACGCGATGGTGAAGGTCGCCATGCAGGGCAAGCCGCCCATGCCGCCCAAGGGCGGCGCGGCCACCGCCACGGAAGAAGACATCCGCGCGGCCGTGCAATACATGGTGGACGCGGCCAAGTAGCCCGCTGATCCGCGCCGCCAGAGGGCGGCACAGCAAAAAGACCCTTGGAATTCCAAGGGTCTTTTGCATTGGCGGACGCCAGGATCACCCGCAACAGGCACAAGGGTATTGGCCACCGCGCCATCGGTGCGCGCGTCGGCCCGCGTTGCGCCGGCTCGCCGCAAGTGCGGGCCGCGCGCCATCCATCAAGCCGCCGCCGGCTCCAGCAGCGACATGCCCAGTTGCACGCGGCGTTGCAGCCACAGGCTGGGACGATAGCGCTGGTCGCCGGTGACGCGCTCGATGTTCTTGAGCACTTCCAGGATGCGCGTGGTGCCCAGCGTGTCGCCCAGCGCCAGCGGGCCCGTCGGATAGCCCAGGCCCAGCGTCACGGCTCGGTCGATGTCCTCCGGCGTGGCGATCTGCTGCTGCGCGATGTCGCAGGCGATGTTGACGATGGTGGCCACGATGCGCTGCGCGACGAAGCCCGGCGAATCCTGGATCACGGTGACCGGCACGCCGTCGGCGGCCAGCGCGGCATGGGCCGCGTCGCGCCATTGCGGCTGCGTGGCCGGCGACAGCATCAGGCTGCGGCGCTTGGCGCCGTCCAGCGCGTACAGCGTGTCCAGGCCGACGCTGCGAGCCGGATCCAGGCCCTGCGCCGAGACGGCGGTGGACACGTCCTCGCCGTAAGGCGTGACGATGATGAGCGCGTCGGCCGCCGGCGTGGAGCCGGAGATCAGCGGCGCGCCCAGCTTTTCCAGCAGCGCGGTGGCGCGCGCATAACCTTCGGGGTGCTTGGGGCTGACCCAGATCTTCAGATTCTGCGGCAGGGCCGGCGCGGGCGTTTCGGCCGGCACCTGCTTCTGGCCGTCGACATAGGTGTAGAAGCCTTCGCCGGCCTTGCGGCCGATCAGACCGCCGGCCAGGCGCACGGCGGTGATGGGCGAGGGACGGAAGCGCGCCTCGTCGTAGAACTGGCGGTAGATGGATTCCATCACCGGATGCGACACGTCCAGCGCGGTCAGGTCCAGCAGCTCGAACGGGCCCATGCGGAAACCGGCCTGCTCGCGCATGATGGCGTCGACCTGGGCGAAGCTGGCCACGGCCTCCTGCGCCACGCGCAGGCCCTCGGTATTCATGCCGCGGCCGGCATGGTTGACGATGAAGCCGGGCATGTCCTTGGCGCGCACCGGCGTGTGGCCCATGCGTCGGGCCAGCTCGGCCAGCGCGTCGCCGACTTCCGGCGCGCTGCGCAGGCCGTCGATCACTTCCACCACCTTCATCAGCGCCACCGGGTTGAAAAAGTGATAGCCGGCCACGCGCTGCGGGCGCTTGCAGGCCGCCGCGATGGCGGTGATGGACAGCGAGGACGTGTTCGAAGCCAGGATGCAATCCTCGGCCACCACGCCTTCCAGCGCCGCGAACAGGTCGCGCTTGACGTCCAGGCGCTCGACGATGGCCTCGACCACCAGTTGGCAGTCCGCCATGTCGGACAGCGCGCCGGCCGCGACCACGCGCTCGAGCGCGGCCTGGGCGTCGGCGGCGCCGAGCTTGCCCTTCTGCGCCAGCTTGTCCCAGGTCTGGCGCAGCGCTTCGCGCGCCGACGCGACGGCTTCCGCGCTGGTGTCGTACAGGCGCACGCGCAATCCGGCCTGCGCCGCGATCTGCGCGATGCCGCGCCCCATGGCCCCGGCGCCCACGACGCCGATGGTTTGAATCTCCTTCATGAACGCTCTCCTGCCTCTATATGGACGATCTGGGTGATTGGATATGTGGATGGCTTGCGGCGGACCATGGCCGCCGCGCGCCGCGACGCGCATGCAAGATGCCCGCGACGCGGCCGCGCAGGAATGTCAGGCCTGGCCCTGCGCCAGCGCCTGGATTTCATCGGCCGACAGGCCCAGCTTCTCGGACAGCACCTGCGCCGTGTGCTCGCCCAGCATGGGCGGGGCGCGGCGGTATTCGACCGGGCTGCCGGACAGCTTGAGCGGGCTGGCGGCCATGGGCACCTTGCCGGCGGCCGGATGCGGCAGCTCGCGCTTCATGCCGCGCGCCAGCACCTGCGGATCTTCGTAGACCTGGTCCAGCGTGTTGATCGGACCGGCCGGCACGCCCACGCCTTCCAGCGCGGCCAGCCAGTGGTCGCGCGCGCCCGTGGCCATGCGCTCGGCCAGCAGCGGCACCAGTTCCTCGCGGTTCTTCACGCGCTGCGGATTGGTCGAGAAGCGCGGATCGGCGGACAGCTCGGGCAAGCCGATGACGCCGCAGTAATTGCGGAACTGGCTGTCGTTGCCCACGGCCACGATCAGGTGGCCGTCGCTGGCCGCGAAGACTTGATAGGGCACCAGGTTCTGGTGCGCGTTGCCGGCGCGGCGCGGCGCCTTGCCGGAGGTCATGTAGTTCAGGTTCTGGTTGGCCAGCATGGCCACCTGGCAGTCCAGCAGCGCCATGTCCACGCGCTGGCCCAGGCCGCTCCTGCTGCGCTCGTGCAGCGCCGCCAGGATGCCGACGGTGGAATACATGCCGGTCATCAGGTCGGCCACCGCCACGCCCGCCTTCTGCGGACCGCCGCCGGGCAGGTCGTCGCGTTCGCCGGTGATGCTCATCAGCCCGCCCATGCCCTGGATCATGAAGTCATAGCCGGGGCGGCTGGCGTAGGGGCCGGTCTGGCCGAAGCCGGTGATGGAGCAGTAGATCAGGCGCGGATTCAGTTCCTTCAGGCTGTCGTAGTCCAGCCCATACTTGGCCAGGCCGCCGACCTTGAAGTTCTCGACCAGGATATCGCTTTGCAGCGCCAGCTCGCGCACGAGCTCGGCGCCGCGCGGCGAGGCGATGTCCAGCGCCACCGACAGCTTGTTGCGGTTGGCCGACAGGTAGTAGGCCGCCTCGCTGGTGTCGTTGCCGGCCGCGTCCTTCAGGTACGGGGGGCCCCAGGCGCGGGTGTCGTCGCCCGATCCCGGGCGTTCGATCTTGATGACTTCGGCGCCGAGGTCGGCCAGGTTCTGGGTGCACCAGGGGCCGGCCAGCACGCGGGTCAGGTCCAGCACGCGGATGCCGGTGAGAGGGGCGGGACGTTGCGACATCTGATCTCTACGCTCATTCAAAAATGAAAACGTCCGGTCCGCGCTGCACTGCGGGCCGGGCGGGAATTCCGTCATGCCGGCGGCTGGCCGGCGCTCGCGCCGCGCCGCCTTGCGGGCCTTGCGATTCGTCGTCGGGCTAGTGTGCTGTGCCGCAGATACGCCCGCACAGCACACTGCTGGATATTAGCCTTTAGCCGGCATCGCCGGGACGCGGCGGCCGGGACCTGTCGACGCGGCGGACGCTGGCCGGGCGGCCGGCGCATCCGCCCGCCGCCCCGCGCCAGGATCGCCGCAGGCTCAGGAATGGGCCTTGATAGTCTCGCGCGCGATCACCAGCTGCTGGATCTGCGAGGTGCCCTCGAAAATGCGGAACAGGCGCACGTCGCGATAAAAGCGCTCGACCGCGTACTCGGACATATAGCCGGCGCCACCGTGGATCTGCACCGCGCGGTCGGCCACGCGGCCTACCATCTCGGTGGCATAGAGCTTGCAGCAGGCCGCCTGCATGGTGGTGTTCTCGCCGCGGTCGCGCATGCGCGCGGCGTCCAGCACCATGCAGCGCGCCGCATACAGCTCGGCCTGGCTGTCGGCGATCATGGCCTGGATCAGCTGGAATTCGGCGATGGGCTGGCCGAACTGCTTGCGGTCGATGGCGTACTTCACCGCGTCGCGCAACAGGCGGTCGGCAATGCCCACGCACAGCGCGGAGATGTGCAGCCGGCCCTTGTCCAGCACCCGCATGGAGGTGCGGAAGCCGTTGCCTTCCTCGCCGCCCAGCAGCGCGCTGGCGGGCACGCGGCAGTTGTCGAACACCACGTCGCTGGTCAGCGCGCCGGCCTGGCCCATTTTCTTGTCGGGCCGGCCGATGGACAGGCCGGGCGTGCCCGCCTCGACCAGGAAGCAGGAGATCGACGCGGCGCGGCGCTCGGGCGCGGTGCGCGCCATGACCGAGAACAGGCCCGCGATGGGCGCGTTGGTGATGTAGCGCTTGGTGCCGTTGAGCACGTAGTGGTCGCCGTCGCGCTCGGCCGAGACGCGCAGCGCCATGGCGTCGGAGCCGGCATCCGGCTCGGTCAGCGCGAAGGAGCCTATCAACTCGCCGCTGGCCAGCCTGGGCAGGTAGTTCGCGCGCTGCTCGTCAGTGCCGGCCAGCACGATGGCCTGCGAGCCGATGCCGATGTTGGTGCCGGCCAGCGAGCGGAAGGCGGGCGAGGTCTGGCCCAGCTCGAACACGACCCGCACCTCTTCTTCCATGTTCAGGCCCAGGCCGCCGTGCTCGGGCGCGATCGACAGGCCGAACAGGCCCAGCTCGCGCATTTCGCGCACAATGTCCGGCGGCACCTGGCCACTGGCGGCCAGTTCGTCCTCGGCGGGAATCAGGCGTTCGTGCACGAAGCGGCGCACGGCGTCCAGCAACAGGGTCAGGGTTTCGGTGTCCAGGGCCATGATCGGGGTCTCTTCCAGGGGTCCGGGTGGGCGGCGGCGCTCAGGCGCGCATGCCGCCAACCAGTAAGTCGTAATAGCCGGCGGCGATGGTTTCGGCGTCGTCGCCCATGCCCGGCTTGTACCAGCGCACCATCCAGTTCAGCATGGACAGCACCGCGCGGCCGGTGGCGGCCACGTCCAGCGGTCGGAACGCGCCCTCGGCCACGCCTTGCGCGATCACTGCGCGCAGGCGTTTCTCGTAGCCGTCGCGCAGGCGCGCGGCGTCCTCGCGCTCGGGCAGCGCCATGCCGGAATAGCCGATCAACATGGTGACGAATTCGGCGTGGTGCCGTTCGAAATAGCGCGCGTGGCCCAGCATGAAGGCGCGCAGCCGCTCGGCCGGGCCCGCCGCCTGGTCCAGCGCCTGGCCGACATGCCGCGTCAGGCCCTCCAGCACCGCCAGGATGATGGCGTCGTAGATGTCCTGCTTGGTGGTGAAGTAGTGATAGATGGCGGCCTTGGACACGCCCAGCGCCGCCGCCAGGTCGGCCACCGAACTGCCGTCGTAGCCGCTTTGCGCGAACAGCTTGGCGGCTTCTTCCAGGATGCGTTCGCGCGGCGCCGCCAGCGTGGGCGGCCGGCCAGCGCGGGCGCGCTTCTGGGCGGGGGGAGCGGTATGCGCCATGACAGGGCCTGTTGGGACTGCGATTGGACAGGAATTTCGGCTGGAACTACGGCAGTGACTGCGGCCGGGACCGCGCTTGCGATCAGAGCTGGAATCAGGGCAGCGCCCGCCCATCAGGACGCGAGCGAACCTCGATTGACAGCGGCTCGGCGCATGCCGTTAAATAAAGATTAATTAATTACCGGACGGTCGGTAGGTAATTATAGGCACAGCCTGCGGCAGGGCTCAAGCGGTTTGTTCCACGGCCCCGCGCGCTCCCCATCCTGACCCATGAACGCACGCGTAGACACCATGCCCCATCCTCTCGTGACTGATTTGTATGGCCAGATGTCCCTGCCGGTCATCAGCGCCCCGATGTTCATCGTGTCCAATCCCAAGCTGGTGGTGGCGCAATGCACCAGCGGCGTGGTCGGCTCCTTCCCGGCGCTGAACGCCCGCCCCCAGAGTCTCCTGGACGACTGGCTGGACGAGATCCAGGCCGGGCTGGCCGCGTACCGCGAGGCCCATCCGGGCGCCAAGGTCGCGCCCTACGCCGTCAACCAGATCATCCACCAATCCAACGACCGCCTGGAACAGGACCTGGCCGTCTGCGCCAGCCATCGCGTGCCGCTGATCATCACCAGCCTGCGCGCGCCGGGCGACCTGGTGAAGGGCATCCACGACTGGGGCGGCAAGGTCTTCCACGACGTCACCACGCTGCGCCACGCCGAAAAGGCGCTGGAAGCCGGCGTGGACGGCCTGATCCTGGTCTGCGCGGGCGCGGGCGGCCACGCCGGCACGCTCAGCCCCTTCGCGCTGCTGTCCGAGGTGCGCCGCTTCTATGACGGCCCGCTGATCCTGTCCGGCGCCATCACCACCGGCGAACACGTGCTGGCGGCGCAGGCCATGGGCGCGGATTTCGCCTACATGGGCACGCGCTTCATCGCCAGCGAGGAAGCCAACGCCAGCGAGGGCTACAAATCCGCCATCGTCGATGCCAGCGCCTCGGACGTGCTGTACACGCCGTTCTTCACCGGCATCCCCGGCAACTATCTGAAAGCCAGCGTCGTCGCCGCCGGCCTGGATCCGGCCAATCTGCCGGCGCCCGACAGCGGCGCGTCCAACTTCGGCAGCGGCCGCGCCAAGCCCTGGAAGGACATCTGGGGCGCGGGCCAGGGCGTGGGCGGCATCGACAGCGTGCTGCCCGCCCGCGAGATCGTCGCCAGGTTGCGCACGGAATATGCCCAGGCCCGCGCCCGCCTGGCCGGCGCGGACTTCGCGTAAGCACGACGCCACGCAACGCCCCCGACCCGGAGAACGACGCCATGAGCATTGGCCTGGCCATCGACCGCGACGGCGCGGTCCTCACCCTGACCATCAACCGGCCCGAGCGCCGCAACGCGCTCGACAACGCCACCTACGCGGCGCTGACCGAGCAGCTGGCGCGGGCGTCGGCCGACGCGTCCGTGTCGGCGGTCATCCTGACCGGCGCCGGCGAGCACTTCACCGCCGGCAATGACCTGCGCGATTTCCAGGCCGAGCGCGACGCGGGCGACAGCGCCGCGATGAGCTTCCTGCGCGCGTTGACGACGACCGAGGTGCCGGTCATCGCGGCCGTCGAGGGCTATGCCGTCGGCATCGGCGTCACGCTGCTGCAGCACTGCGATTTCGTGCACATCGCCGAAGGCGCCACGCTGCGCCTGCCCTTCGTGGCGCTGGGCCTGTGCCCGGAAGGCGCGTCCAGCCTGCTGCTACCCAGGCTGGCCGGCGCCCGCCGCGCCGCCGAATGGCTGCTGCAGGGCAAGGCCTTCGGCGCCCGCCAGGCGCTGGAGGGCGGACTGGCCACCTCGGTCACGCCCGCCGGCCAGGCACTGGCGGCGGCCCGGGCCACGGCAGCCGACCTGGCGGCCCAGCCGCCGGCGGCGCTGCGGCTGACCAAGGCCATGCTCAGGCGCCCGGACCGCGACGCCATCCAGGCCACGCTCGACTATGAAGCCGAGCAGTTCCGCGCGCGCCTCGCCACCGAGGAGGCCCAGGCGGCGTTCGCGCGGTTCTTCAAGAAGTAGGTAGACGGCGCCAACGCCACGCTCAGAACGGCGAGTCAGGCCGGAAGTTCGGCGCGCGGCGCTCGCGCAACGACTGGATCCCTTCGCGCACGTCCGGGCCGGCAAAGCCCATGAACTCCAGTGCCAGCGAGGTATCAAAGCTGGGGCCGGCCATGCGCAGCCAGTTGTTCAGCGAATACTTGGTCCAGCGGATCGCGGTCTGCGAGCCGGCGGCCAGCTTGTTGGCCACTTCGAAAGCCTTGGCGATCAGCTCGGCCTCGTCCACGCACAGCGACACCAGGCCGATGCGCTCGGCTTCCTCGCCGGACACAGTCTCGCACAGCATCAGGTAGTACTTGGCCTTGGCCATGCCGCACAGCAGCGGCCAGACGATGGCCGCGTGGTCGCCGGCCGCCACGCCCAGCCGGGTATGGCCGTCGATGATGCGGGCGTTGCGCGCGGCGATCGAAATGTCGGCCAGCAGCCCGGCCACCAGGCCGGCGCCCACCGCCGCGCCGTGCATGGCGGACACGATGGGCTTGTTGCAGTTGATGATGTTGTAGACCAGGTCGCGGGCCTCGCGCCAGACGCGGGCGCGCACGTCGAAATCGTCGGCCATCTGCTGCACCAGGCCCAGGTCGCCGCCGCCGGAAAAGCCCTTGCCCTCGCCGCGGATCACCACCACGCGCGTATCCGGATCGGTATCGATGTCGCGCCAGATGTCGGCCAGCTCGCGGTGCATGCGGTCGTCGGCCGTGGACAGCTTGCCGGGCAGGCCGTCCTTGGCGCCCATGATCAGCTCCAGCACGCCGCCGGGATGCCGGCGCAGCTTCAGGGACTCGTAGGCGGCGTAGTGTTCCAGCGTGATGTCGGTCATTGTCTTCTCCGGTGGCGCCGGCAGGACGCCGGCGCGTTTTGGGGCACTATAGTGGATGAAGGGATCCATCCCGCCCCCGCCCCGCCCTGGAAGCCCAGCCCATGAACACGCCCGTCCCGCCCGCCGGCGCCCCCATACGCCGCGATGATCTGTCCGCCCTGTTCGCGCCACGCGATCCGGACAGCCACAAGGGCAGCTTCGGCACGGTCGGCGTGGTCGGCGGCGGCCCGGGCATGACGGGCGCCGCGCTGCTGGCTGCGCGGGCCGCGCTCAAGAGCGGCGCCGGCAAGGTGCTGGTCGGCTTCGCCGAGGACGCCTCGCCCCTAGCCTGCGACCCGCTGCAACCCGAACTGATGTTGCGCGACGGCCGCTCGCTGCTGGACGGCAACTGGAACGTGACGACCTGGGTGGCGGGCTGCGGCATCGGCGACGCGCCCCTGGCCGCCGATCTGCTGTGGCGCCTGTTCGCCCGGCGCGGCCAGGCGCCGCTGGTGCTGGACGCCGATGGATTGAACCTGCTGGCGCGCGGCCAGGTCGAGCCGCATTGGGGCGATGGCCCGGTCGTGCTGACGCCGCATCCGGCCGAAGCGGCCCGCCTGCTCGGCCGGACGACCGCCCAGGTACAGGCCGACCGGCCCGCCGCCGCCCAACAGCTGGCCGGCCGCTATGACGCCTGGATCGTGCTCAAGGGGGCCGGCACCATCGTCTGCGCTCCCGATGGCGGCTGGCGGCGCAACACCAGTGGCAATCCCGGCCTGGCGACTGCCGGAACCGGGGACGTATTGGCGGGCATGCTGGGATCGCTGATCGCCCAGGGCCTGCCGCTGGAACAGGCGGTCGCGGGCGCGGTCTGGCTACACGGCGCGGCGGCGGACGCCCTGGTCATGAAGGGCATCGGCCCCATCGGCCTGACGGCGGGCGAACTGGCCGACGCCGCCCGCACCTTGCGCAACCGGGGCTAGGGTCCCCTGGGGTTGCCCCCGCCACGGGGAAAAGCCCGGCCGGCGAGCTAAGTCCCTGGCACAAAAACATTTTTACAACATTCACATGGTTGGCCCTGTTGCGCCCGTTGCCTTTTCCCTAGGGTTATCCCTATAATGGTTTACCCCAAGACGAAACGGACTGGACTGGAGAACACCATGAGCGAACTGACCCTGAACCACACTGCCCGCCTGACCGACGCGCTGGAGCGCGACCTGCTCCGCGGCGCCCTCGAGAACCAACCCAACGCCCACCCGCTGCTGAGCCTGAAGAAGGCCAGCAAGGCTGTGGTCGCCGGCATCGCCGCCGTGTTCGCCTTCATCGACGAAGTCAACGAATCGATGAACCGCGCCCGCGCCGCCAGTTCGCGCTTCTCCGGTTCCCAGTGGTAAGAACCGCCGCGTCGGCCTGAACCGCGATAGATCTCCCGCGGTTGATGCCGGCGCGCGGTGGCCGGAACGCCCGCTGCCCGCGCAGCGCCCGTTCCGGCCCCAGGCGCCCTGCCCCTCACCGGGCGCCTAAGCGCCGGGGCAGCCTCAAGAG
>NZ_JCBANG010000032.1:0-61424 GCF_059760905.1 Achromobacter sp. 1011811831 | reverse complement strand
GCGCAGCATCGCGCGGGCCGCCGGAGACCATCATGAGTTTTGCCGATATCTGGTTGTTCCTGCAGCAGGGGGTGCTGTCGGGACTGGTGACGGGCAGCGTGTACGCGCTGCTGGCCGTCGCCGTCGTCATCGTATTCAAGACCACCGACGTGCCGAATTTCGCCCAGGGCGAGATCTTCATGGTCGGGGGCTACATCGCATTGTTCCTGACCCTGGTGCTGGGCTGGCCCTACCTGGTCGTGATTGCTGTCACGCTGCTGGCGGTGGCCGTCGTGGCCGCGCTGTTCCAGCGCGTGGTGATGGAGCGCGTGATCGCGTCCAAGGGCGTGGGCGTGCAGCTGGTGATCGCCACGCTGGGCCTGGCCTACGCGCTCAAGGGCCTGGTGCGCCAGAGCGGCCTGGGCGACACGCCGCGCTCGCTGCCGCCGCTGGCGCCCACCGACGCCATCATCATCGGCGACGCCGTGTTGACCCAGCTGGACCTGGTGATCTTCGCCGTGGCGGTGGCCGTGATGCTGCTGCTGTTCTGCATGTTCCGCTATACCCGCGTCGGCCGCGCCATGCGCGCCGTCGGCATGAATCCCAAGGCGGCGCGCCTGACCGGCGTGAACCTGGCCCGCATCCGCATGCTGGTGTGGGCGCTGGCCGGCCTGATCTCGTCCGTGGCGGCCCTGCTCATCACGCCCAAGATCCTGATCACCCCTGACATCGGCCACATCGCCATCCTGGCCTATGCGGCGGCCATCGTGGGCGGCATCACCAGCCTGCCCGGCGCCGTGGTCGGCGGCTTCGTGATCGGCGTGGCCGAGAACCTGGTGGGCCTGTTCATTTCCACCAACGCCATCGTGGTCGCGCCCTTCGTCGCCATCATGGTCGTGCTGCTGCTGCGTCCGCAAGGCCTGCTGGGCGGCAAACTGCAGGTGAAGAAAGTATGAAAACCAACCGCATCGACCACGCCCTGCTGGCGCTGATGGCCATCGCGCTGGCCGCGCTGCCCTTCTTCGCCAGCGGCTATGTCATCTACGTCGTCAACCTGCTGCTGGTGTTCGTGGTGCTGGCCCTGGGCCTGCACCTGGTCATCGGCGAGACCGGCCAGTTCGCGCTGTCGCACGCCGCCTTCTACGGCGTGGGCATCTACACGGCCGGGCTGATCAACAACCTCTGGCATCCGCCCTTCTTCGTCTCCATCGTGGCCGGCGGCCTGCTGGCCGCCCTCATGGGCTATGTGATCGGCGCGCTGGCGCTGCGCATGCGCGACATCTACCTGGCGCTGTCCACCTTCGCCTTCGGCGAGGCCATGCAGTGGGTGTTCCTGAACTGGGATGCCGTCACCAATGGCTCGAACGGTTTCCGCATCTCGCCGGCCACGCTGCTCGGCTACGAGCTGGTGTCGGACATCAAGGCCTATCCCTTCGTCGTGCTGATCGCCGCGCTGCTGCTGTGGACCACCGTGCTGCTGTCGCGCTCGCAGCTGGGCTCGGCGTTCCGCGCGGTGCGCGAGAGCGACGTGGCGGCGCAGGCCATGGGCGTGAACGTCAACGCGGTCAAGCGCGCGGCCTTCACGCTGTCGGCGGCCTATGCCGGCATCGCCGGCGGCATGTACACGCTGTTCGCCTCCTTCATCCACCCCGAAAGCCTGGGCTTCCAGACCACCATCCTGATCCTGACCATGGTGGTGGTGGGCGGCATCGGCTCGGTGCGCGGCGCCATCGCCGGCGCGCTGATCTTCGGCCTGATCTCGGAACTGCTGCGCCAGGCGCTGTCGTTCCAGGAAATCATCTATGGCGTGATCCTGATGGGCTTCATGATGTTCGCTCCCAAGGGGCTGTTCGCCGGCCGCCAGGGCGCGCGCCGCGCGGCGGCGTCCGCCGTGGTTGCCGCCAAGACCAAGCAAGGGAGCGCCGCATGAGCCAGCACCCCCACCTCGAGGTGCAGGGCCTGACCGTCAAGTTCGGCGGCCTGACCGCGATCAACGGCCTGTCCATGCAGGTCGAGCGCGGCCGCATCCACGCGCTGATCGGCCCGAACGGCGCCGGCAAGTCCACCACCTTCAACTGCATCTCGCGCTACTACCGGCCCACCAGCGGCCGCATCAGCTTCGACGGCGCCGACATCACGCGCAAGAAGCCGCATGAAATGGCCGCGCTGGGCGTGGCGCGCACCTTCCAGAACCTGGAACTGTTCGGCGCGCTGTCGGTGCGCGAGAACGCGCTGCTGGGCACCTACGCGCACGGCGCGGCCACGGCCGGCGCGCTGCTGCGCCCCGCCGGCGCCGAGGCGCGCGAGCGCGTCGAGCACCTGCTTGAGCGCGTCGGCCTGGCAGACTTCCTGGATACGCCAGCGTGCAGCCTGGACTTCGGCCGCCAGAAAATGCTGGAACTGGCCCGCGCGCTGGCGATCTCGCCCAAGCTGCTGCTGCTGGACGAGCCCGCCGCCGGCCTGCGCAACCGCGAGATCGAGACGCTGGACCGCCTGCTGACCGAGCTGTGCGAACGCGACGGCATCACCGTGCTGCTGGTCGAGCACGTGATGCAGCTGGTCATGTCGATCTCGGATCGCATCACGGTCATGTCCTTCGGCGAGAAGATCGCCGAGGGCACGCCCGCGGAGGTGCGCAGCAACCCCCGCGTCATCGAAGCCTATCTGGGCAAGGGAGCCGCCGGTGGCTGACTATCTGCTTGAAGTCGAGGCGGTATCGGCCGCCTACGGCAATATCCGCGCCCTGCAGGACGTGTCGCTGAAGGTGCCGCAAGGCGCCATCGTGGCGCTGCTGGGCGCCAACGGCGCGGGCAAGTCCACCACGCTGAACGTGATCTCGCGCCTGGTCGCGCCCACCGCTGGCAGCGTGCGCTTCGCCGGCGAGGCCATCCACCGCCTGCCGGCCGAAGCCATCGTCGGACGCGGCATCGTGCAGGTGCCCGAGGGCCGCGAGATCTTCCGCGACATGAGCGTGCGCGAGAACCTGGAAATGGGCGCCTACCTGCGGCGCGACCGCGGCGCCATCAAGGGCGACCTGGACATCGTCTGCGACACCTTCCCCCGGCTGCGCGAGCGCCTGGAGCAGAAGGCCGCGACGCTGTCCGGCGGCGAGCAGCAGATGCTGGCGACCGGCCGCGCCATGATGGCGCGGCCCCGCATGATCCTGCTGGACGAGCCGTCCATGGGGCTGTCGCCGCTGGTGGTGGAGCAGATCTTCGAGATCATCCTGCGCCTGAACCGCGAGCAGGGCATCACGATCCTGCTGGTGGAACAGAACGTGAAGCTGGCGCTGTCGGTGTCCAGCTACGCCTACATCCTGGAGAACGGCGAGCTGGCGCTCGAAGGCGAATCCGCCGCGCTGGCCGAGGACGAGGCCGTGCAGAAGGCGTATCTAGGCTAGTCCCCCGAAGCGCCTGCGGCGCCTCCCCCCAAGGGGGCGCCGCGACGGACCGGCGGAGCCGGATCCGTGCGGCCTCGCCTGGGGAGGACTGCGGCATGCGGCGCGCGGCGCCTTGGGTGACGGTATTGAAGTGGGTGCCTGGATCGGGAGAAACGAGATGACGTCGATGCAAGACAAGCTGGTATTGGTGACGGGCGCCGGGCGCGGGCTGGGCGCGGCGATCGCGGCGGGCTTCGCGCGCGAGGGCGCGCGGCTGATCGTCGCGGACCTGGACGCGGCGCTGGCGGCCGCCAGCGCCCAGGCCATCCGCGATGCCGGCGGCCGCGCCGTCGAGGCCACGCTGGATGTCACCGACGCCGCAGCGGTGCGCGCCTTCGCCGCCGATTGCGCGGCGCGCCACGGCAATATCGACGTGCTGGTCAACAACGCCGGCATCTCCGCGCGCGCCGCCTTCGACGATCCCCGGACGCCCGAGATCTGGGACCGCGTCATGGGCGTGAACCTGCAGGGCGCGTTCAACGTCACGCATGCCTTCGTCGAGCAGCTCAAGGCCGCGCGCGGCGCCATCGTCAACCTGTGCTCCATCGTCGCCTACGGCTGCGGCATCTCGACCACCGGCTACGTGGTGTCCAAGGGCGGCGTGCGCTCCTTCACCGAAGTGCTGGCGCGCGACTTGGCGCCGCACGGCGTGCGGGTCAACGCCGTGGCGCCCGGCCTGATGGAAACCGACATGACGGCCGGCCAGCGCGCCCAGGACCACGGCACCGACTGGTACATGCGCCGCGCCCCCATGGCGCGCGCCGGCCGCGTCGACGAGATCGTCGGCCCGGTCCTGTTCCTGGCCTCGGACATGGCCAGCTATGTGAACGGCGTGGTGCTGCCCGTGGACGGCGGCTACCTGGCCGTATAGGAGACATCATGAACGCAACGAGTCCGGCGCGGCCGGCGGCCGACGAGCCAAGGGCCTGCCCCGGCAAGGCCCTGGTCACCGGCGGCGCCAGCGGCATGGGGCTGGCCATCGTCGAGCGGCTGGCGCGCGACGGCTACGCCGTCATCATGGCCGACCGCAACGGCGAGCTGGCCGCGCGCGAAGCCGCCGCGCTGCGCGCGCAAGGCCTGGACGTGGACCATCGCATCGTCGACCTGGCCGACGAGGCCGCCACCCGCGCGCTGGCGCGGGAACTGGCGCCGCTGGCCGCGCTGGTCAACAACGCCGGGCTGTTCGACGAGCGCAAGTTCTTCGACGTATCCAGCGACGACTACCGCCGCATGTACGAGGTGAACCTGCTGGCCGTGGCGACGCTGACGCAGGAAGCCGCGCGCGACATGGCGCCCGGCGGCAAGATCGTGAACATCGCCTCGCGCGCCTACCTGGGCGCGAAGAACCATCCCCACTACGTGGCCTCGAAGGCCGCGCTGGTGGGCTATACCCGCGCCTCGGCCATGGAACTGGCGCCGCGCGGCATCCTGGTCAATGCGATCGCGCCCGGCCTGATCGACACGCCGCTGCTGCGCAACCTGTCGCCCGAGCGGCTGGCCGCGCAGCTGGCGCTGCAGCCCACGGGCCGCGCCGGGCAACCGCAAGACATCGCCAATGCCGTGTCCTTCCTGGCCGCGCCGCACATGGACTTCATCACAGGCCAGGTCATTTTCGTGGACGGCGGCAAATCGCTGGGCGGATCGGGAGCATGAGCAGCATGGAAGGCATCAAATGGGACCTGGAGGTCGACGCGCTGGTCGTCGGCTCCGGCGCGGGCGGCATGGCCGCCGCGCTGACGGCGCGCGAGGAAGGGCTGGACGTGCTGCTGGTCGAGAAGACCGACCGCATCGGCGGCTCCACCGCCATCTCCGGCGGCGCGCTGTGGATCCCGCTGAACGCGCAGAGCGAGGGCGCGGGCCATCCCGACACCTTCGAGCAGGTCTGGACCTATCTGCAGCAGACCGTGGGCGCCGCGTCTTCCGACGCGATGAAGCGCGCCTACCTGGAAGCCGGACCGCGCATGATGGACTACCTGGTCGAGCGCGGCCACTTGCAGGTGGCCGCGCGCACCGCCTCGCCCGACTACTACCCGGACCGCCCCGGCGCCGCCATGGGCGGACGCTCGCTGGACCCGGTGGAGTTCGACGGCCGCAAGCTCGGCGCGAAGTTCCGCGAGCTGCGCGACCCGCTCAAGGAATTCACCGTGCTGGGCGGCATGATGGTCAACATCACCGACGTGCGGCACCTGCTGCGCGCCACCCGCTCGTTCACGGCCTGGCGCCACAGCATGAAGCTGGTGCTGCGCTACGCCGCCGACCGCCTCGGCGGCCGCCATCGCGGCACGCGGCTGCTGCTGGGCAACGCGCTGGCGGCGCAGCTGTTCCACGGCCTGATCCAGCGCGGCATCCCCTATTGGCTGAACACCGCCGCGCGGACGCTGCACCGCGACGCCGACGGCCGCGTGCTGGGCCTGGCCGTGACGCGCGAGGGCAAGACGCTGAACCTCCGCGCGCGCCGAGGCGTGGTCATGGCCACCGGCGGCTTTCCGTGGGACGCGAAGCGGCGCGAGCAGACCTATCCCAAGCCCGCCGGCCTGTGGTCCATGTCGCCGCGCGACAACGCCGGCGACGGCATCCGCCTGGCCGAGCACGCCGGCGCGGCAATGGGCAGCGGCTACGCCAGCCCCGCGTTCTGGGCGCCGGTGTCGGTGCTGGAACGCGCCGGCCAGCCGCCGCTGCACTATCCGCATCTGGTGTGGGACCGCGCCAAGCCCGGCCTGATCGCCGTCAATGCCCAGGGCGAGCGCTTCGTCAATGAATCGACCTCGTACCATGAGTTCGTGCAGGCCATGCAGCGCTCGCCGGCCGACGCCGTCCCGGCCTTCCTGGTCTGCGGCCAGCGCTTCATCGACACCTGGGGCCTGGGCCTGGCCCTGCCCGGCGGACGCCCCCGCCAGCACCTGATCGACGCCGGCTATCTGCTGCAGGCGCCGACGCTGGCCGAGCTGGCCGGCCACCTGGGCGTGCCCGCCGACAAGCTGCAAGCCACCGTCGCGCGCCACGACACGCACGCGGCACAGGGCCAGGACCCCGACTTCGGCAAGGGCAGCACGGCCTACAACCGCTACCTGGGCGATCCCGAACACCAGCCCAACCCGTGCCTGGCGCCGCTGGGCGATGGCCCCTACTACGCGGTCAAGGTCTACCCCGGCGACATCGGCACCGCCTGCGGCATCGCCGCCAACGAACACGCCCAGGCGGTCGACGCCGCCGGCCAGCCCATCGCAGGCCTGTACGTGGCGGGCAACGACATGCAATCCGTGATGGGCGGCGCCTACCCGGCACCCGGCATCACCCTGGGCCCGGCCCTGACCTTCGGCTGGGTGGCCGGACGCCACCTGGCCAGCGCGACTTCCTGACGCCAGCAACCGACAAGGATCCTTCCATGAAAATCTATTTCTCCCCCGCCTCTCCCTTCGTGCGCAAATGCCTGGTGGCCGCGCATGAACTCGGCTTGGCCGATCGCATCGAGAAGCTGCCCAGCGCGGCCGGCCCGGTCGCGCGCGACCAGACCATCATCGCCAGCAACCCGCTGGGCCAGGTGCCGACCTTCTTCACCGACGACGGCCAGGTGCTGTACGACAGCCGCGTGATCTGCGAATACCTGAACGTCCTGGGCGGCGGCGCGCTGTTCCCGGCCGAAGGCAAGCCGCGCTGGCAAGCGCTGACGGAACAATCGCTGGGCGACGGCATGCTGGGCGCCGCGCTGCTGGCCCGCTACGAAACCGTGCTGCGCCCCGAGGCGCTGCGCTGGGACGGCTGGTACGAAGGCCAGATGGGCAAGGTACGCGACGGCCTGGCGCTGCTGGAACAGAACACCGCCGCGCTGGCGCAACGCGTGGACATCGGCACCATCACCATCGGCTGCGCGCTGGGCTACCTGGACTTCCGCTATCCCGACTACGACTGGCGCGCCGGCTTCCCCGCCGTGGCCGCGTGGTTCGCCGCGTTCAACCAGCGCCCGTCCATGCAGGCCACGCTGCCGCACGCCTGAGCGCGGCGCTCCGCTTTTTTAGGGCGGGCCGCGAGGACTGGGGATTCCCGCCGGGCCCCGGGCCGGACGCCCGCCTGGTACGGCGCCTATCGGGCCGCCGCTGGGCCCCTGGCGCAAGCCAGGGGCATTTTTTCGTTCATGCGTCCGGCAGCCGCCGCCATGAAGCTGGAAAACACCTGACGCGCCGCCCGGTCAGACTGGCCCGGGGCAAGACTGCGCTATGCTGCGATGCGCCGACTTCGGCCATACTCAGCCGGCCCCCTATCCCGCAAGCAGGAACCGCTTCCATGAAACGCCTTTTGACGCTCGTCCTGTTCGCCGCCGCCCTGCCCGCCCACGCGGGCTGCCCCGCGCCGGAACAATGGGCGCGCGACTTCCATAAGACGCACGCCGACTTCTATTCCGGTCCGCCACGCCTGGACCGCGCGCTGTACACGCCCGCCTTCGGCGCCGCGCTGCAGCGCGAGTGGAACTACGCCAAGGGCGAGGTCGGTCATCTGGACTATGACCCGTGGCTGGGCGCCCAGGACGGCGACATGGCCCCGCCCTTTGTCTTCGAAGTGGAGTCGGAGGCCAAGGACTCGGCGGTGGTGGCCATGCGCTACGGCTTCGTGCTGGACCCAGGCGCCAAGCCCGCCAAGCATGCGGTGCATCTGGTGCTGAAGAAGGAAGCGCAGCAATGCTGGCGCCTGGACGACTTCATCACGCCTCTTGGCGACTCGCTGATGCGGCTGTATGCGCCCGAACCGGACGCCGGCGCCACCGACAAGACCGCAGGGGCGCGCTGACCCGGGCCGCCGCGAGGCCCTGCCGGCGCCCCGCCGCATTCATCGCGCACGCTGATCCCGCCCCGACGCCACGCGGCGCATGACGCCGGCCGCAGGACAGGAGTACATTGGACTTGCCTGGCCGGGCGGAACTCTCGCCCCGCCGGCACGCTCCAAGCCTTCAGTCTCGGATGCCCAGGGAGCCCCGCATGAACATCGCCGCGATCTCGCCCGTGCCCCGCGTCGCCGCTCCGTATCCGGCGCGCATCCCCCTGCTGGACGACACCCGCCCGGTCTGGGAAACCGAATTCGCCGCCCGCCAGGCGCAACGCGCCGCGCAGTTGCGGGCGGGCCGCAATGCGCAGCCCGTCGCCAACGCGCGCATCGCGCAAGTCCCGGCAGGCGACGGACGCGCCGATGCCGCCACGGCCACAACGCCGCGCGCGCCAGCCCTAGCCGCCACGCCGGCACCACCTACCGTCGATGTCGACCTGCTGCGCGACCAGCACGCGGATTTCCGCATGCGCCAGGCGATCGACGACTTCATCGCCGCGCCCGCCCAGCCGTCCGCCAATGGCGCGCAGGACCTGGGCACCATCGCCGGCCTGGCGCCGCTGCAACCCTACCGCGTCGCCATGGGCAATCCGCAGGTCCAGGAATTGCAGACGGCCGTGGCATTGAAGGCCGCCGGCCTGGGCATCCCGAAGGTCGCCAACATCGGCCCCGTCGAGAACGCCACCGACAACGCGCGCTACCGTCCCGGCGCGCGGACCTAGCCGCCGCCCCTGGCCCTGGCCGCAACGGGTCGGCCGCGGCGTGGCCGGTGAGCGCCCGGCCCGTCATCGCACAACAAGACGCATGAAAAAAACCACCCAAAGGGTGGCTTCTTTCATCGAGGCAACGCGCCGCTTCAGTGGAAGAACTCGGCGATCATCGTCGCGCCCAGGAAGGTGCCGGCGTTGGCGGCCAGCGACACGACCACGATCTTCCAGCCCAGCTTGCGGAAGGCGGGCAGGTCCTTGAGGATGGACAGGCCGGCCATCGCCAGGATCACGGTGGTGAAGGGCAGGAAGTTGACCTTGCCCACCAGCGCGATGATCTGCTCGGAGTACGGCAGCACGCCGGGGCAGCCGGCGGTCATGGCCAGCACCGACAGCACGAACACGGCCGGCAGCTTGGGAATCACGCGCAGCAGCAGGTCGGTCAGCACCACCAGCGCCAGGATGATGAGCATGCCCGGCAGCGCGTCCAGGATCGGCACCTTGTAGCCGAACTGGTTGCCCACCAGCGCGAACAGGCCGCAGACCGCATAGGCGGTGAGGCGGTCGCCGAAGCCCAGCTTGGAGCCATGTGCGGGCGTCTCATCGGCCGTGGCATCGGCGGCGACGGTCTCGTCGGCCTTGGCGCGCGAGAAACGGCCCAGCACCGGCTCGAGCTTGCCGTACAGCCAGATGGTGGTCGGCAGCGAGATGAACAGCGTGAAATACACGCCCACGACGGTGGTCAGCAGGTTGGCGGCGGCGGCCAGCGCGGCCACCTGGTGCGCCATTTCCGGCGTCTGCTGCGAAGCGATGGCGCCCACGCCGGCGGCCATCATGCTGCCCGAGCCCACGCCCGCGCCCATGGCCAGCGAACGCGGATCGAAGATGTTCAGGCTGGTGATGAAGCCGGCCAGCAGCGCCACGAACAGCGCGCCGATCACGGTGCCGGTGATGTACTCGGCCATCACGCCACGGCCTTCCGGCGAGTTCATGCCGTAGCGCTCGCCGATGATGGCCAGGCTGGGCTCTCGGCCCACCGAGAAGGTGGCGCCGATGGCCTCGCGCTTGATGCCCAGCAGCAGCGCCAGCGGCAGGCCCACGGCCATGGTGCCGAAGAAGTGGCCGAATTCCTGGAACACCAGGGCCCAGCCCGCTTCGCGCACCTGCGGCAGCGCGCCGCCCACCATCAGGCCGAGCTTGGCCAGGAAGGGCAGCAGCGCGTATTGCAGGTAGCCGCTGATGCGCGTCTGCATGGCGGTATCCACGCCAGCGCCTGCGGGCAGGCGCTGGCCCAGGGCCGCGACCACCGCGCCGATGAAGATGGCCCAGAGCATGGGCTGCAGCACGATCTTGCCCGGACCGACCGCGAAGGTCATGCTGCCGATGGCCTCGGAAATGAGCACCACCATCAGGATGACGACAAGCATGCGGATGCGGCTGGACAGCGACATCGAAGGCGCGGCCAGGCTGGCGCTGGCGTGAGACATGGGATTCCCCTGGAGTACGTGAGTAGCTATTGGAAGAAAGCGGGCGGATCCGCGCGCGCATCCGCCGGCATCCGCCGCGTCCTCCGGGGACGCGCGCGAACGCGCAGGGGCGATTTTCGCCCCGCCCCCACCCCGCAACCATGACATCGCCCGCGCAGAAACGTTGCGTAAAATGCAACGGTTGAGTGTTTCCTGGGAATTTCTTGCACGAACAGCCAGGAAACCTGGGTAAACCCTTAAAGCAAGTGTGGGTTTGCCGCCGCACTCCCGCCCTTTCGACGCACGCCGCCCCCGCTCTAGCACCTGGATCCCGCCATGGACGAAACCCTGGACGCCCGCCGCACCCACTATTTCATGCAGGTCATGAGCCGAGGCTCGGTGCGCGGCGCGGCCGAGCTGCTGGACATGGACCCGTCCGCCGTCAGCCGGGCCATCGCCGCGCTGGAGCGCGACTGCGGCATGGCCCTGTTCGAGCGGCGCGGACGCGGCCTGGTGCCGACCGACGCCGGCCACATGCTGGCGCGCTACGTGAAACGGCAGCAGGACATCCAGGACAGCTTCTTCTCCGAGATCGACAGCCTGCGCAAGGCCGAGCGCGGCCATATCGACCTGGTGCTGGGCGAGGGCTTCGTGGAACTGATGTTCGACCGCGTGCTGCCGGGCTACTGGCGCAGCCATCCCGAGGTCACGCTGGACATCGACGTGGCGCGCACCTCCGAGATCGCGCAGCGCATCATCGACGACCAGGCCTATATCGGCCTGGTGTTCCAGCCGCCCAACGACGCGCGGCTGCGCACGCATTACTCGCGGCCCGAGCCCATCCGCGCCATCGTGCGCGACGACCACCCGCTCACCCGCCTGCGCCGGCCGCTGCTGCTGACCGACCTGGCCGACTATCCCGGCGCCGCCATGCAGGAAGGCTTCGGCGTGCGCCAGCACATCCAGGCCGCCGAGATCAGCGAGCAGGTACGGCTGCGCAACGTGCTGACCACTTCGTCCTTCAAGGCGCTGTGGCAGTTCGCCGCCACCGGCATCGGCTACGCGCTGACCCCGCCCATCGCCGTCACCGCCGACCTGCGCGCGCAGCGCCTGGCCAGCCTGCCGCTGTCCAATCCCATCCTGAACCAGGGCAGCCTGCAGGTGCTGAGCCGGGCCGGCCGCCATGTGTCCCCGGCCGCGCGCGAGCTGCTGGACCATATCGTGCGCGGCATCGCCCTGCCGGACGGCGCGCCATCTGCTACGCCCGATTGAGCCGCAGCTGCGCCTGCCGCGCGGCGCCGCGCCGGCCTACATTGCCCGGACGACATCACGACGGGAGCAGGACATGCGGGCTTTCTTGCGCACGGTCAAGACCGTGCTGTGGGGGTTTCTCGGGATACGCCGCAGGCGCGATTACGATGCCGACATCGCGGGCAACAAGCCCGGCCACGTCATCGCGACGGGGCTGCTGATGGCGGCCGTGCTGGTGGCCCTGCTGGTGGCGGCGGCACGCTGGGCGGTGCGCGCGGCGCTGTGAGGTCGGGTTATGAAGCCCGGACCGCGCCCGGTCATATGCTTATCGCCCGCATGACCTTATTACCACAATGACTTAGACGCTCGTCGTGGCTGCCTGCTACGGTTATGAATCCTCCCGTGGACGCGCCGCGCCCGGCGCTCCGGCAGGATACCAAGAACCGAAAGACTTCAAGGGCAGTAGACATGTACGTGTATGACCCGGTCGACCAGCAGCTCGTCGAGCAGCGCGTGGCGCAGTTTTCGGACCAGACGCGCCGCTTCCTGGACGGCCAGCTCACCGAAGACGAATTCCGCGTGCTGCGCCTGCAGAACGGCCTGTACATCCAGCGCCACGCGCCGATGCTGCGCGTGGCCATTCCCTACGGCATCCTGGCGTCGCGCCAGCTGCGCACGCTGGCGCACATCGCCCGCAAGTGGGATCGCGGCTACGGCCATTTCAGCACCCGCCAGAACATCCAGTTCAACTGGCCCAAGCTTGAAGACGTGCCCGAGATCCTGGCCGAGCTGGCCACGGTGCAGATGCACGCCATCCAGACCAGCGGCAACTGCATCCGCAACACCACCACCGACCACTTCGCCGGCATCGCGCCCGACGAGCTGGTGAACCCGCTGGTGTGGTGCGAGATCATCCGCCAGTGGTCCACGCTGCATCCGGAATTCGCCTTCCTGCCGCGCAAGTTCAAGATCGCCGTGAGCGGCGCCGTGCAGGACCGCGCCGCCGTCGGCGTGCACGACATCGGCCTGCAGGCGGTCGAGCGCGACGGCAAGCTGGGTTTCCGCGTCTGGATCGGCGGCGGCATGGGCCGCACGCCCATCGTCGGCAAGCTGATCAACCCCTTCGTCGAATGGCAGGACCTGCTGACCTACCTGCAGGCCGCGCTGCGCGTCTACAACCTGCACGGCCGCCGCGACAACAAGTACAAGGCGCGCATCAAGATCCTGGTCAAGGACCTGACGCCCGAGGTGTACGCGCAGCAGGTCGATGAAGAGTGGCAGACCATCAAGGGCGGCCCGGACACCATCAGCCAGGCCTTCGTCGACCAGATCGCCGGCCGCTTCGTCTGGCCGCAATATGACCCGGCAGCCAGGGACGAGCCCGATCATTCGGCCGAACTGGCCGCCGCCGACAAGCGCTACGCGCGCTGGCTGCGCACCAACGTGCACGCGCACCAGGTGCCCGGCTACGCCGCCGTCACCGTCTCGCTCAAGGCCACCGGCGTGCCGCCCGGCGACATCACCGCCGACCAGATGGACGCGGTCGCCGCGCTGGCCGACGAGCACGGCTTCGGCGAGCTGCGCGTGTCGCACGAACAGAACCTGATCCTGGCCGACGTGCGCCGCTCGCGCCTGCATGAACTCTGGCAGCAGCTGGAAGCGCTGAACCTGGCCACGCCCAACGTGGGCCTGCTCACCAACATCATCGCCTGTCCGGGCGGGGACTTCTGCGCGCTGGCCAATGCCGTCTCCATCCCGGTGGCCGAAGCCATCCAGCGCCAGTTCGACGACCTGGACTACCTGTTCGAGATCGGCGAGCTGGACCTGAACATCTCGGGCTGCATCAACTCCTGCGGCCATCACCACGTCGGCCACATCGGCATCCTGGGCGTGGATAAGGCCGGCGAGGAGTGGTATCAGGTGACCATCGGCGGACGCCAGAACGGCGCGGCCCGGCCGCTGCCCGATATCGAATCCACGCGCGGCGGCGGCGCGGCGGTGGGCCGGATCATCGGCCCCTCGTTCGCGCGCGACCAGGTGCCGGGCGTGGTCGACCGCCTGATCCAGACCTATCTCGGCCTGCGCGACAGCGAGGCCGAACGCTTCATCGACGTGGTCGACCGCGTCGGCATCGATCCCTTCAAGCAGGACGTGTACGCCGACCCCGCTTTCGCCAAGCCCGCGCAGGAGCCCGCCCATGTCTGAGGTCTTTGCCCACGACGCCCCCGGCCCTCACCTGATCCGAGGCGGCCGGCTGGAAACCGACACGGCGCGCCTGTTCGCGCCCGATCCCGAAGTCGCCGCCGAAGGCCAGGTGCCGCGCGACGAACCCGGCTGGATCGTGCCGCTGTCCACCTGGAAGACTTCGCGCGCCACGCTGCGCCGTCACCATCATCCGGTGGCCGTGCTGCTGGAACCCGACGCCGACCTGCGCGAGCTGGCCGACGCCGACGGCGCGCTGGATCCGTCCGGCATCGCCTTCATCGCGGTGGACTTTCCCATCTATACCGACGGCCGCGGCTATTCGCTGGCGCAGCTGCTGCGCACGCGCTATCAATGGCAAGGCGAGTTGCGCGCGGTCGGCGACGTGATGATCGACACCATCCACTATCAGGCGCGGGTGGGTTTCGACAGCTTCCTGGTCAAGCCCGGCCACGATCCGCACAAGGCGCTGGCCGCGTTCAATACCTTCACGGTGCATTACCAGAAGACGTATCCGGCGCCGGCGGCTGCATAAGCCGCAACATCATCCGCCAGGCCAGGACAATGCCGGGCCTGGCGGATGCGCCGGTGTCAGGCCAGCGTCGGAAACCGCGTCGCGATCTCGTCGCCGGTGAACCGCGCCACCCAGCCTGCCGGATCGTTGAACAGGCGGATGCAGGTGAAGGCCGGGCTCGACCCCATGTCGAACCAATGGCGGATGCCGGCCGGCACCGAGATCAGATCATCCTTTTCGCATAGCGCCGCGTACACGCGGCCTTCGGCGTGCAGCACGAACAGGCCGCTGCCGGCGACGAAGAAACGCACCTCGTCGTCGGCATGGATGTGCTCGGCCAGGAACTTGGCGCGCAGCGCCGCGCGCTCGGGATGGGACGGGTCCAGGCTGACCACGTCCACGCTGCGGTAGCCGCGCTCGGCGACCAGCCGGTCGATCTGTTCCCGATAGGCCGCCAGCACGTCCTCTGGCGCCGCGCCGGGCGACAGCGGCGCCTGCGCGCGCCAGCGCTCGAAGCGCACGCCGATGGCGGCCAGCTCGCGGCCGATCTCGTCGGCGTCGCGCAATGTGCGCCCTTGCGCGGGCGCGTCCTCGGAATAGATGGTCAGCGAGGACATGGACGGCTTACCAGGAGGTGGCGTAGGCGCCGGGGAACTGCTTGGCGACGAAGGCCTTGACCTCGTCGGACTGGTAGGCCTTGATGAAACGGGCGATGCGCGGATCGCTCTTGTTGTCCTCGCGCGCGGCGATGACCACGGGTGCGAAGGGCGCGTCCTTGCTTTCCAGCGCCAGCGCATCCTTGGCGGGCGACAGGCCGGCCGGGATGGCGTAGGCCGAATTCACGGCGGCGGCGTCCACGTCCTTGAGCGAGTGCGGCAGCTGCGCGGCCTCGATCTCGATGAACTTCAGGTTCCTGGGATTCTCGGCGATATCGAACAGCGAGGCGGTCACGGTCACGCCCGGCTTGAGCGTGATCAGCCTGGCGGCCTGCAGCACCAGCAAGGCGCGCGCGCCATTGGTCGGGTCGTTGGGAATGGCGACCTTGGCGCCCGGCTGCAAGTCGTCCAGCCTGGACACGCGCTTGGAATAGATGCCCATCTGCTGCACCACGGCGGTGGCGACCGGCACCAGGTGATAGCCGCGCGCCTTGTTCTGCGCGTCCAGGAAGGGCTTGTGCTGATAGATGTTCAGGTCCAGCTCCTTGGCGTCCAGCGCCGCGTTGGGCTGGATGAAGTCGCTGAATTCCACCAGTTTGACCTTCAGGCCGTCCCTGGCCGCGACCTCGCGCACCACCTCGCCGATCTGCGCGTGCGGACCGACGGTGACGCCAACCTTGAGTTCGGCGTCCTGGGCCGAGGCCGGGGTTGCGGCCAAGCCGGCGACGAAGCCGAACAGGACGGAGAGTAGGGCCAGGGAACGGCGCAGGCGCATGGGAGTTCTCGCGAGACGGGAGTCGAAGGAAGCCTGGGATTCTAGAGAGCGCCCCTCAAAACCGGAAGCGATGAATTTTCATATTCATATGCCCACCCGAACATAAGGACGCGGCCATGACAAGCGCGCCGCGCCACGACACAATAGCGGCTGCCTTCATCGACCCGGCGCGCACGCTTCGCGCCCGTACGCTCATGTCCACCGCTACCGAACTCCATCCCCTGGCGCGCGCCCTGCTGGCCGACCACTACGCCGCCGTCGACGCCGACCTGCCCGCTTTGCTCGACCTGCTGTTCGCCCGCAGCGCCGGCGAAGACTGGCACAAGGCCGGCACCTTCAAGCATCACCTGCTGGGCGTCTACCGCACGCTGGCGCTATGGGACCAGCCGCGCGAAGTGCGGCTGCTGGGCCTGTTCCACAGCGTGTACGGCAATGAGTACGTGGACCTCACGCTGTTCGACCGCGAACGCGAGCGCAACACACTGCGCGCGGCGCTGGGCGAGGAAGCCGAGGAATGGGTCAGCCTGTTCTGCGCCATGCCGCGCACGAAGTTCGTGCAGGCCGTGCTGCAGGACCAGGGCGCCGGTCCCGAGGGAATGGCGCTGGAAGGCGCCGACGGCCAGGTGTTCACGCTGACGCCACGCCAGGTGGCCGCGTTCATCGTGGTCTCGGCCGCCGACATCGGCGAGCAATGGCACAGCTGGCAGGACGAGATCTTCGCCGGCTATCCGCAGCAGCAGCGCCGCGACCTGAAGACGCACTGGGCCGCCTCGCTCTGGCCCGGTCCGCTCAAGCCGCCGTCGAACATCCTGTCCATGCTGTCGCACCTGCTGGCGCCGCTGTCGCGGATGCCGACGAGCACCGGCATCCCGGTGCCGCCGGCCTTCAACCATTGCCGCGCCACGCTGACGCCGCGCGACGAGGCCGCGGCCAGCGCGCTGTACTGGCAGGTGGTGACCCGCATGCAGCCGCTGACCGAGATGGACAGCGCCCGCCACATGCTGGAAGCGGCCATGGAACACAATCCCTGGGTCGGCGAGCCGCGCCTGCTGCTGGCGCAGCTGGCGCTGACGGCGGGCGATTTCGAGGCCGCCGAGCGCCACGCCGCGGCCGGGCTGGCGGCGTTGCAGGCCTGGGGCACGGCCTGGGACAAGCGCATCGAATGGGCCGGCTGGATGGCCTGGGCCCGCATCGAGCTGCAGAACGCGCGCGCGCGCCGCTGGCCGGAGAACCTGGCCGCGCTCAACGGGCTGGGACTGGTGGAGTAAGCCTACATGCCTTCCCAATGCGGGCCGGGCACGTGGATGTCGAACATTTCCAGCACGCGGGCCACGGTGTGGTCCACCATTTCCTCGATGCTGGCCGGCCGGTGATAGAACGCCGGCAAGGGCGGGAACACGATGCCGCCCATCTCGGTGACGGCGGTCATGTTGCGCAAGTGCGCCAGGTTGAACGGCGTCTCGCGCACCATCATCACCAGGCGCCGGCGCTCCTTCAGCGTGACGTCGGCCGCGCGCGTGATGAGATTGTCGGACAGGCCATGGGCCACGGCCGCCAGCGTGCGCATCGAGCAGGGCACGATCACCATGCCGGCGGTCTGGAACGCGCCGCTGGCCAGCGTGGCGCCCACGTCGCGGATGCTGTGCACGTGGTCGGCCAGCGCGTAGACGTCGTGGCGGCCCACGTCCAGCTCATGCTTGATATTGAGCACGCCGGACGCCGAGATCACCAGGTGCGACTCGACGTCGTCCACGCCGCGCAGCGCCTGCAGCATGCGCACCGCGTACAGGGCGCCCGTGGCGCCCGTGATGCCGACGACGAGACGACGCACGGGATCAGGCCGTGGCGCCGGATTGCTCCAGCAGGGTCTTGAGCTCGCCGGACTCGTTCATCTCGGCCATGATGTCCGAGCCGCCGACGAATTCGCCGGACACATACAGCTGCGGGATGGTCGGCCAGTTCGAGTATTCCTTGATGGCCTGGCGGACTTCGTCGTCCTCCAGCACGTTGACCGTCACCAGCTTCTTGACGCCACAGCCCTTGAGGATCTGGATGGCCTTGCCGGAGAAGCCGCACTGGGGAAACTGGGCGGTGCCCTTCATGAACAGCACGACGGGATGCTGGGTAACGGTTTCGCGGATGAATTCTTGGACGTCGCTCATGGTGATCTCGCAGACAGGCGCCGTGCGGGCGCCGACAAGGGAATTACGCAATTATAGGTACTGCCGGGAAAACCGGCCGGAACCCCCTGCGCGCCGTCGGGGCATCGGCGGGCGCCTGCCCATCCCCGCGCCGCCGGTCGGGACGGCGCCCGGCCCCGGATCGGTCCGTTTCCTCGGGTTCGGCCCCTCAAGTCGCCTAAACTTGGCGCTCGATCAGGGGAGATCGAGTCCCGCCCCCTGATGCCGCGACGCAGGATGAGGCCGCCAGATGCGATACCAGACGACCCGGCCGGAACCCCGGCCCACCAAGTCCCCCCGAACCAAGCCGGCCGAAGTTCGCCTGGACGAACTGATGGCCGCCGCCGAAAAGCTGTTCCTGGCCAAGGGCGTGGAAGCCACGACAATCAGCGAGATCGTCGAGGAGGCGCAGGTTGCCAAGGGCACGTTCTACCACTACTTCGCGTCCAAGAACGACATGCTGAGCGCCCTCGCCCAACGCTACACCGCCCGTTTCCTGGAGCGCCTGCGGGGCGCCGTGGACGCCTGCCCCGCCGGCGACTGGCGCGCCCGTCTGCGGGCCTGGATCCACGCCAGCGTCGAGACCTATGTCGAGACCTACCGCACGCACGACATCGTCTACGCCAACCATCATCACCACGACCGCGCCAATGCGGACAGGAACGCGATCCTGGACCAGTTGCAGGGCATCATCGAGCACGGCATGGCGGCGGGCGCCTGGACCACGGACCAGCCCAGGGTCGTGTCCCTGCTGATCTATTCCGGCGTGCACGGCGCGACCGACGACATCATCGCGGCCCGGCCCGCTGACTGCGCCGCCTTCGCGCGGGCCGTCGCCGACAGCTGCATGCGCATGCTCGACGCCCCCAAGTCGGACGCGCCCAAGCCTCGCGGCCGGACCCGCTAGCGCCGACCCGACCAGCGGCCGCCGGAAATGCGCTCGATGCCGGCCAGGTCGCGGCGGCTTGCCACGTCCTCGTAGCCGGCCGCCTGGAGCAGGCCGCGCACCGCCTCGGCCTGATCCCAGCCGTGCTCCATCCACAGCGCGCCGCCCGGCTTGAGCCGCGCGCCGGCGCCCTGCACGATGCGGGCCAGGTCGCCCAGCCCATCGGCGCCGTCGGTCAGCGCGCCGCGCGGCTCGAAGCGCACGTCGCCCTGTTGCAGGTGCGGATCATCGCTGGCCACGTAGGGCGGGTTGGAGACGATCAGCTCGAAGCCCTCGCCGGCCGGCACGGCGTCGAACCAGCTACCTTCAACGAAGCGCACCGAGGCCGCCAGTTCCCAGGCGTTGCCGGCGGCCACGGCCAGCGCGGCCGGGCTCAGGTCGCTGGCCATCACGCGCGCGTCGCGCCGGGCCAGCGCGATCGAGATCGCGATCGCGCCGCTGCCGGTGCCCAGGTCCAGCACCGCCGGCGCGGACTGGCCTTCCAGGCATTGCAGCGCGGTTTCCACCAGCACCTCGGTGTCCGGACGCGGGATCAGCACGTCGGGCGTGACGCGGAACAGATGGCCCATGAATTCGCGGCGGCCGACCAGATAGGCCATCGGCTCGCCCGCCAGCCGGCGCCGGGCCAGGTCCTCGTAGGCCTGTTGCGCGGCGGCCGGCAGTGGATCGGTGTCATGCGCCAGCAGCCAGGCACGCGGCTTCTGCAATACGTGCTCCAGCAGCATGCGCACTTCCAGGCGCGGCAGCCGGGTATCGGCGAGCAGGGTCTTGACCTGGGTCATCGCGCGCCTCCGTGGCTCAGACGTCGTCGCCCAGCGCCGCCAGCTGCTCGGCCTGGTGTTCGGCGATCAGCGCGCCGGTCAGCTCTTCCAGGTCGCCTTCCATGATCTGCTGCAGCTTGTACAGCGTCAGGTTGATGCGGTGGTCGGTCACGCGGCCCTGCGGGAAGTTGTAGGTGCGGATGCGCTCGGAGCGGTCGCCCGAGCCGATCAGGCTCTTGCGCTCGGCCGCTTCCTTGCTCTGGCGCTCGCGGGTTTCCTTGTCCTTCAGGCGCGCGGCCAGCACCTGCATGGCCTTGTCCTTGTTGCGGTGCTGCGAGCGGTCGTCCTGGCATTCCACCACCAGGCCGGTCGGCAGGTGGGTGATGCGCACGGCCGAATCGGTCTTGTTGATGTGCTGGCCGCCGGCGCCGCTGGCGCGGAAGGTGTCGATGCGCAGGTCGCTGGGGTTGATGACGATCTCGGACACCTCGTCGGCCTCGGCCATGATGGCCACGGTGCAGGCCGAGGTGTGGATGCGGCCCTGCGCCTCGGTGGCGGGCACGCGCTGCACGCGGTGCGCGCCGGACTCGAACTTGAGCCGGCCGTAGGCGCCGTCGCCGTCGATGCGCGCGATCACTTCCTTGTAGCCGCCCAGTTCGGACGGACTTTCCGACATCAGCTCGACGCGCCAGCCGCGCTGCTCGGCGTAGCGCGTATACATGCGCAGCAGGTCGCCCGAGAACAGCGCGCTCTCGTCGCCGCCGGTGCCGGCGCGGATTTCCAGGAACAGGCTGCGGCCATCATTGGGGTCGCGCGGCAACAGCAGCAGTTGCAGCGCGCCTTCCAGTTCCTCGATCTTGCCGCGACTGGCCTTGATCTCTTCCTCGGCCATGGCCTTCATGTCGGGATCGGACAGCATCTCCTGCGCGGTGGCGAGATCTTCCTCGCTGCGCACGAAGGCAGTGAAGGCCTCGACCACGGGCTCCAGTTCGGCGCGCTCGCGCGAGAGCTTGCGGAAGCGGTCCATGTCGGACGCGGTGTCCGGTTCGGCGAGCATGGCATCGACCTCGATGAGGCGATGGCACAGATGCTCCAGCCGGCTGCGCATGGATGATTTCATGATGGGCGGTACTCGAATGGAGGAAAGCGGATGGCGGGCGCGCGGCAACGCGGACGCCCGCCGGAAGGCGGGACGCGGGCCAGCGCCGCTAACGGCGGGAGTCGCGGCCGGGGAACAGGCGCGGCATCCAGGCAAGCAGCTGCTTGCGGTCCTCGCCTTCGCTGCGGTTCAGCGCCGCCAGCGGGCCATGCAGGTACTTCTGGGTTAGGCCGTGGGCCAGCTGCTCCAGCACGGCCTCGGGCGATTCGCCGCGCGCCAGCATGCGGCGCGCGCGCTCCAGCTCGGCGGCGCGCACATCCTCGGCGGCCTGGTGCAGGTCGCGGATGACGGGCACCACTTCGCGGGATTGCATCCAGTGCATGAAGCCCTGGACGCGGGTTTCGATGATGGCCTCGGCCTGCACCACGGCGGCGCGGCGCGCGTCGGTGCCGGTCTGCACCAGGCGGCCCAGGTCGTCCACCGAATACAGGTAGACGTCGTCCAGGCGGCCGACTTCGGGTTCGATATCGCGCGGCACGGCCAGATCGATCATGACCATCGGGCGGTGGCGGCGCAGCCGCGTGGCCCGCTCCACCATCCCCAGCCCGAGGATGGGCAGGGAGCTGGCCGTACAGGACACGATCACGTCGAATTCGGAGAGGCGGTCGGTCAGGTCCGACAGCTTCATGGTGCTGGCCGAGAAACGATTGGCCAGCAGCTCGGCGCGCTCGGCCGTGCGATTGGCCACGACCATGCTGCGCGGGCGCTGCGCGGCGAAGTGCGTGGCGCAGAGTTCGATCATCTCGCCGGCGCCGATGAACAGCGTGCGGGCCTGGCCCAGGTCGCCGAACACGCGCTCGGCCAGGCGCACGGCGGCCGCGGCCATGGACACCGACTGCGCGCCGATGGCGGTCTGCGACCGCACTTCCTTGGCCACCGAGAAGGTGCGCTGGAACATCTGGTGCAGCAGCGTGCCGAGCGAACCGGCCTCGCCGGCAGCGCGCACGGCGTCCTTCATCTGGCCCACGATCTGGGTCTCGCCCAGCACCATGGAATCCAGGCCGCTGGCCACGCGGAAGGCGTGGCGCACGGCGTCGTCCTGGTGATGGCGATAGAGGTGCGGGCGCAGGGTGCCGGCGTCGAGCCGGTTGTAGTCGGCCAGCCAGGCCGGCAGCTGCTCGGCCACATGGCCGTCGGCAGCGCAATAGATCTCGGTGCGGTTACAGGTCGAGAGGATGGCGGCTTCGCGGACCGAGCCGCCGAAGGCCGAGCGCAATCCGTCCAGCGCGGGCCTGACCAGATCGACGGGCATGGACACGCGTTCGCGGACCGAGACCGGCGCGGACGTGTGATTCAGACCGAAGGCAAGGACAGCTACCGACATGTGGGAAAGATGGGCGGGCCGCCCTGTACTTGTGGATATGTAACAGCAGACCGTTGAAGATTATACCTCCGCGGCTTATCCACGGACCACGGCGACGGCCAGGCGCGACGCTGGGTCGCACCTGGGTCGCACACGGGCATGCCCTGCGTCCAACAAGCGCGACGTCGGCCGAAGAGATATCGGCGTCGACACGGCATCGGCATGCAGGTCACCACGCGATTGGCCGGGTCCGCCAACTTTGATCGGCCAGGCCCGCCAACTTTTTTAAACTTTTTTCGCGTTGACTGGCACAAGTCCAAAAAATTGTGTATAGTTGCGGACTTCGTTGGCCTGGTAGCTCAGTTGGTAGAGCAGCGGATTGAAAATCCGCGTGTCGGTGGTTCGATTCCGCCCCAGGCCACCAAAAGATTCAAGAAGAAGGCCAGCTCCGATGAGCTGGCCTTCTTGCATTGCGGCGCTGATACGCACTCTATACGAGCGCTGCGGCCCGAGCCATGACCCAACCCGCGCCCCGACAGGCGACCCGATCTCGATCCCATGGTCTCTGGCCCAGGGCGGGATCGGAGCCGGATCGAACTCAGATCAAAACCGGATGCCAAGACTGGCCTTGACGCCATGATCTTGCGTCGATGATCCGATCATCCCCGAATACGCCAGGCCCAGCGCGGTCCCTCGGCCCAGCGTCACATCCATGCCGGCCTCGATCAACGCGGCATTCCTCGCGATCGGCACGCCGGCCGCCGTGAACGCGTCTCCCCCGGCAAACCGCTGCGCCGATGCCGGCGTCGTATCCCCCAGCGCATGGCGCCAGCCCACCGACGCGCGCGCCGTCGCGGCCGCGCGGCCCAGCGTGAACGCGCTCGATGCGCGCAGGCCCAGGGTCGTGTAGCCCACGCCGGTATCCTGTCCTCGCGCGCGCAGCGCCGCCGCGCCGCCCCGCTCGTCGATCCTTCCGGTTCGCAGATTCACATATGCCGCGCTGACGAAAGGCTCGACGGCCGCCACCGGCGTGTCGATGCGATAGCCCAGGTCGCCGAAGACCTGGGTCGTGCCCGCGCGATAGTCCGCCTTCAGCGCGTCCGCGTACCCCGCGAACGCCACCGGACGCGAGACCCGCAGCGCATGCCAGGTGTGAGCCGCGCCCAGGCGCAGGCCCAGCCTGCCCCATTGCGCGCCGCCATACAGTCCCAGATGGAAATTGTCGCTGGATCCCGAGGCATTGCCGACATCGAAGCGGGTTCGGCTGTAGCCGGCCAGCGCGCCGGCGCGCCAGTGCTGCGACAGGCGCGCATCGGTCCCGAGCAGGAAGCCGCCGGTCGAATGATTGAGCCTGGCGGCGTTGCCGTCGCTGCCTGTCCTGCCCCAGGCACCGAAGCCGCGGCTCCATACCGCCTTGCCGTCCGGCCCGTCTCCCGCCGCCTCTGCCTGCCGCCCGTACAGGGTCATCGAGGCGGTCGACGCCCCCGCGCCGCCCCAGGCGGTGCGCAACCGGTCCGTGGCGGCCTCGCGGACATGGCGGCTGTCCTCGATCAGCGCGGTCCTGGCGCTGGCCAGGATCTCGCCGGACAGCTGGTCGAAGGCGCCGCGCGCGGCGGCGGCGGTCGGCAGCTGGACCACCGCGTCATAGACGGGATTGGCCGCATTGACCCCGATACGCTCGATGGCACGCGCCACGGCGGCCTGGTTGTGCGTGCGAGCCGCGTCGACGAAGGACACGTCGTTGCGCGCCAGGTTCAGATAGGCGTTGTTCGCGTCATAGCTCAGCGTCGGATCCAGGAAGGCGTAGCGCGACGCGACGCCCTCGAACGCGCCCGACAGGCCCTGGTCCGCCGTCAGGATCGTGTAGGTCGAACGCAGCGCGTAACTGCCGGCGTTGCCGACCAGCGCCACCGAGCCGCCGTTGAGCGTGGCCTTGCCGGTGACGCGCGTGAGATCCGATGCCTTGCCCGCCGGATCGACCTCGACCTCATAGCGGGCCCCACGGGCGACGACAAGATCGCCATTGACCGTGAGCGTGCCGATCGAATTGCCGGGCGCAAGCATGCCGCCCGGCTCGACCGTCACGACCGAACCGGCGCCAGAACCGACCGTGCCATGTCCGCCCAGCCGCGCCCCGTCCTGTACCGACACCGAACCGCCCAGCACGGCGGCGGCGCGCGCCGCGTCCGCGCCCACGATCAACGATCCGGCCGATACCACGGTGCTGCCCGTGAAGGCCGCGCTGTTGCCCGCCTGGACCAGCGCGCCCGCGCCGCGCTTGATCAGGCGGCCCGCGCCCGACAGCGCGCCGCCATAGGTGGCATCCACGGCCTGGTCCAGGATCAGCGTCGCGCCCGGGCTGATGGCGGCGTTGCCGCTGAACCGCTCGGCCGCGCTGGACAGCGCGCCGGCCTGCACCGACCAGTCGAGCGCGGACGCGCCGCTCAGCGTCAGCGTGCCCCCGCCCTGCTTGACCATCCGTCCATGGACGCCGCCCTGGCCGCCAATCGCGCCGGCATGGACGCCATCGACCGCCTGGTTGAACACCACCATGGCGGCATTGCCGATATCGCCCGAGAGCGAAGCCGTGTTGCCGATCAGCGTGCCGGCCAGGACCCGCGTATTGCCATAAGCGTTGCCGGCGTGATCGAGCCGCAATGCGCCGGCGCCGGACTTGATCAGGTCGCCCGTCCCGGCCACCGCGCCGGTCAGGCCCAGCTCGGTGTTGGCCGCCACGTCGAACTGCCCCGCGCCCGCCAGCGTCACGGTCCGGCCCGAATCGAAACTGGCCGTCGTCGCCAGCGTGCCGCCGTTCAAGGCCAGACCGCCGCTGGCCGCGCCAAGATTGGCATCGCGCGAAACCTGCAGGATCCCGCCCGTGACCGTGGTTCCGCCGCGATAGGTGTTCACGCCGCTCAGCCGCAAGGTGCCCGCGCCCGTCTTGACCAGACCCAGCGCGCCCGCGCCGCCGTCCTGGATGCGTCCGGAGAAGGAGGAATTCGCCAGCCGCGAGGAATCGACCGTCAGCACGCTGTCGGTCGCGCCGTCATTGGTGATGATTCCGGCCCCGGCCGCCTCGCTGTTGATCCGGCCGACCACCGTGCTATGGCCGTTCAGCCGGAGGATGCCGCCGGGCGCGGGTCCGCCGAACAGGTCGAAGCGCACATCCACCCGATTCGTCAGCGCGTTGTCGGCCTGCACATCCAGCACGCTGCTGTTGGAGAAGTACTTCACGCCCGCGCCGACGGAGCCGGCGACCGAGGCATTGAGACGGCTGCTGTCGAAGAAGTCCTGGGTGCCGCCGCTGATGGCATCGGCAACCAGGGCATTGAGCTGGGTCGTGCCGTAAAAGGTCTGGAAGCCGCCGCTGACGGCCCCGGCCACGGAGGCATTGAGTACGCTGCTGGCGTAGAAGAACTGTTCGCCGCCGTTCAGGGCCCTGCCCGCCGAGGCATTCAGCATGCTGGCGTCGTTGAACGTCTGCATGCCGCCGCTGATCGCGTTGGCCGCCGTCGTATTCAGCCTGCCGCTGTCATAGAAGTCCTGCTCCCCTCCGCTGATGGCGCTGGCCGCCGAGGCATTCAGCGCGCTGCCATCTTCGAACGTCTGCCTGCCTCCGCTGACTGCGTTGGCGCTCGCCGCGTTCAGCGCGCTGTTGTCGCGAAAGGACTGATCGCCACTGGAAAATGGCCCACCCGTCGTGTCGTTTCCCGCATAGCTCTGCGCGCGCGCCAGAGGCTCGAGGAACGGGCTTGCCAGCATCGTGATCAGCGCCGCGACGCCGCCGATTGAAATGTGGCCGCGACGGCGCGAACGCGCGGCCGTGTCCGCGAAGGCAGGGAGGCGGCTGTTCATGATGCGATTCCTTGACGCAATTCCTTCATACCGGCCAACTGGCATGGCCAAGGGCCATGTCCCCCCAATGCGGCGGCCAGGAAAAGGCGCCCGATCCGGCATGGCTTCCATGCTTGCAAGGGCGGAACCCACGCGTCAATACCGCCCCGACCCAGTGAACATCCTGGACGGACGAACGAACAAGGATTTTTAAATTACACAGGAATGCGCCGACGCCGGCTGGGTATGCTGTGGCCGTGGCGGGTCGATCCGCTCCTGGAACGGAAATCGAGAGCGGGGATCATGCACGCTGGAAAAGGCTACCGAAGCTGGCTTCCCGGCGAGGCCGCGCATGCACGGGCCGGGGAATGCCTGAGCCACGCGGGCATGCTGTTGCCGAGCCTGTCCGCCGAGACCGCCATGACGGAACTGATCGCCCATCTGGGCCGGACGCTGCGAGTCGACCGCTGCCGGCTGTTCGAATACGACCGTGATCTGCTTCGCTTCCGCAACAGCCATGAATGGTGCGCGCCAGGCGTCAGCTCGCATCTCGCGGATCTGCAGGACGCGCCCGTCGCGATCATCGCCTGGCTGCACCGCGGCCTGCTCGCCGGCAGGGCGGTGATGATCGACGATGTGGTGGCGCTGCCCGCCTCGGCTCGCGCGCTCAAGCGCGAGCTGCTGCGCCAGCATGTCCGGAGCGTGCTCAGCGTGCCCATCTTCCAGGCCGGACGGCTGCGTGCCTGCCTGGGGCTGGACGCCGTGCGGGCGCGGCGCGCGTGGCAGGACGAAGAGGCGGCCCTGCTGGACCTGTGCGCGCGCCTGATCGGCGCCGCGCGCTACGACAGCCGGGCGCGCGCCCGCGAGGTCGCCGACGGCGGCGCGAAGGCGCCATTGCTGTACCTGGACGCCGGGGCGGGCAGGATCAGGGGCGTGCCGCTGCGGGCCATCGTCGCGGTCCGGTCGATGCGCAACGCGACGCGCCTGTGGATCGACGACGGCAGCGTCGAGCTCGACCGGCGTCCGCTGCATGTCTGGCGCGCGCTGTTGCCGCAGGCATCATTTCCCAGCATCCATCGCACGGCCATCGTCAATCTGTCTCATGTCGCCGCGCTGGACAAGCACGCCGGCGCGGGTTTTCACTGGCAGTTGCGCCTGCGCGGCGTCGCCGAACCCTGGCCCGTGTCCCGGCCGCATCACAGGACCCTGGCCGACCGGCTGGGCTGGTAAGAAGCCTGGCGTGTGTCCGGCGCCGACAGGGCCTCCCGGACATGCTCGACGAACAAGGACACCACGCGCGGCACATGCGGCGTATAGGGCCTGACCGCATACAGCCGGTCGGCGAAGTCGCCTTCCACCCGCCAATCGCCCAGCACCTCGACCAATGTCCCGTCGCACAGCGCCGGACCCGCGCTGAAATCGGGCAACAGCGCGATGCCGACGGAACCCAACGCGGCCTCTCGCAATACCTCGCTGTTGTTGGCCGCGAAGCTGCCCCGGACCGGCACCTGCACGCGCTCGTCCGCCCCCGGACGCCGGAACGCCCAGGCCGCCGCGCCCGAGCGCCGCAGGTAGTGGATGCAGTCGTGCCGCTCCAGGTCCGCCGGCGCGGCGGGCGTGCCGTGCTCGGCCAGGTACATGGGCGTGGCGACCAGCACCGAACGTATCTCGCCGATCAGCGAAGCCACATGCGTGTCGGGCACCTCGGCCACGTGCCGGATCGCCAGGTCGAAGCCCTCGGTGGCCAGCGCGGCCAGCCGGTCGCTCAAGTCCAGCTGGATCTGCACGTCCGGGTAGCGCTTGAGGAACGCCGGAATCAGCGGCGCGATGATCTGCCGCCCCAGCGCCACCGGCGCGGTCATCGCCAGCACGCCCCGGGGCCCGGCCGACAGGTCCTTCACCGCCGAGTAGCCCGCCTCGATGCGCTGGAAGGCGGCGGCGGTCTGCTCGACCAGGTGCGCGCCCGCCTCCGTCAGGCTGACGCCACGCGTCGTGCGCCGCACCAGCGGCAGTCCGACGGCCTTTTCCAGCTCGGCGATGCGCTGGCTGACCGAGGCCTTGCTGAGCTGCAGGCGCTGCGCGGCTGCCGTGAAGCTGCCGGTCTCGGCCAGGATGCCCAGGCAGTGGATGTGCGACCACAGGTCTTCCAATCGTCTTGCTCGTTCCATGCGCATTCCGTTGTTCAGAATTCCAAACACTGATTCCAGCGTATCGGTCTCGACGACCGCCGCGCGTTCAGCGACATTGCGGGCTGGTCCAGCCATTCCCCAAGATCCAGGAGCACAGCATGAACGCAAGCATCGTCGGCCACTACATCGGCGGCCAGACCGTGCCCGGGCAAGGCGCCCGCCAGCCGGTCTACAACCCCGCCACCGGCGCCGTCGCCCGCCACGTCGCCCTGGCCACGCCGGACGAGGTCGCCCGCGCCGTCGCCAGCGCCCAGGCCGCCTTCCCCGCCTGGGCGGACACGCCGCCGATCCGCCGCGCCCGCGTCATGTTCAAGTTCCTGGAGCTGCTGAACCGTCACCGCGACGAACTGGCCCACCTGATCACCGCCGAACACGGCAAGGTCTTTACCGACGCGCAGGGCGAAGTGTCGCGCGGCATCGACATCGTCGAGTTCGCCTGCGGCATTCCCCAGCTGCTCAAGGGAGACTACACCGAACAGGTCTCCACCGGCATCGACAATTGGACGATGCGCCAGCCGCTGGGCGTGGTGGCCGGCATCACGCCCTTCAACTTCCCGGTGATGGTGCCGATGTGGATGATCCCCGTCGCCATCGCCGCCGGCAACACCTTCGTGCTCAAGCCCAGCCCCATCGACCCCAGCCCGTCGCTGCGCATCGCCAAGCTGCTGAAGGAAGCCGGCCTGCCGGACGGCGTCTTCAACGTAGTGCAGGGCGACAAGACGGCCGTCGACGCGCTGCTGGAGCATCCCGACGTGAAGGCCCTGAGCTTCGTCGGCTCCACCCCGATCGCCAATTACATCTACGAAACCGGCGCCCGCCTCGGCAAGCGCGTGCAGGCCCTGGGCGGCGCCAAGAACCACATGGTGGTGATGCCCGACGCCGACATCGACCAGGCCGTGGACGCGCTGATCGGCGCCGGCTACGGCTCGGCCGGCGAGCGCTGCATGGCCATCAGCGTGGCCGTGCTGGTGGGCGACGCGGCCGAGCGCTGCCTGCCCAAGCTGATCGAGCGCACCAAGGCGCTGAAGGTGTTGGACGGCGAGAACCTGGACGCCGAGATGGGCCCCATCGTCACCCGCGCCGCCCATGAGCGCATCAGCGGCTACATCGCGCTGGGCGAGCAGGAAGGCGCCAGGCTGCTGGTGGACGGCCGCGGCTTTCGCGGCGCGCAGGCCGGCGCGGGCTGCGACGACGGCTTCTGGCTGGGCGGCACGCTGTTCGACCATGTCACGCCCGACATGCGCATCTACAAGGAAGAGATCTTCGGCCCGGTGCTGGGCTGCGTGCGGGTGCCGGACCTGAAGGCCGCCGTCGATCTCATCAACGCGCACGAATTCGGCAACGGCGTGGCCTGTTTCACGCGCGACGGCAACGTGGCGCGCGAATTCGGCCGCCGCATCCAGGTCGGCATGGTGGGCATCAACGTGCCGATCCCGGTGCCCATGGCCTGGCACGGCTTCGGCGGCTGGAAGCGTTCGCTGTTCGGCGACATGCACGCCTATGGCGAGGAAGGCGTGCGCTTCTACACCAAGCAGAAGTCCATCATGCAGCGCTGGCCCGAGAGCATCGCCAAGGGCGCGGAATTCGCCATGCCGACGGCGAAGTAGGCCGCGCGCGCGGGCGGCGCGATGGCGCGATGGCGCCGCCCGCGCCCCAACCTGAGGACATGACGGCATGCCGGACGCGGCGACCACGCCATGCCGCGCCATCACGCCGGCGACATCCACCCGCGATAGATCGCTCCCGCGCCAGCCACCGCCAGCAGCAGGAAGATGAGCCGCTGCAGGCGGGCCGGCGCCACCCGCGTCCTGAGGCGCGATCCGGCGTACAGCCCGGCCAGCGCCACGGGCAGCAACAAGGCAGCGCTCTTCAGCATGGCCGGCTGCGCATACAGCCCGGCGGCGGCGAAGGCCCCGGCGCGGACGACTCCGCTGGCCAGGATGACGATCGAAATCGTGGCGCGGAACGCGTCCAGCGCGGCAATGCGGCGCGACAGGTAGATGGTGTAGATCGGTCCGCCCGTGCCGAACAGCGCGCTGAACACGCCGCCGAACACGCCGAACGGCAGCGCCCAGGGCGTGGGCAGCGGTTCCTGGCTGGCGCCCCGGCCCCCCCTCAAGCCGCGCGCGCAGACCGTCAGCACGAAGCAGCCCAGCACGATCAGCGGCCAGCGCGCGCCTGCATTGCGCAGCAGCGTCACGCCCAGGCAGATGCCCAGCAGCATCCACGGAAACAGCCGCGCCAGTTCCACGCGCGACACCTGCCGCCAGTTCCGGCCGCCGACCAGCGCCGTGCAGGCCAGATCGAACAGCACGACCAGCGGCACGGCGAAGGACAAGGGCAGGAACTGCGCCAGGATGGGCACGGCGACCATGGCGGCGCCGAATCCCGTCATGCCGAACACCACATACGCGGTGAAGACGACGGGCGCGGCCAGGGCAATGAGGTCGGCGGACATGTCGCGATCTGCCTGCATGAAAGTGAAAGGGAATGGCGCGCGCCAGCCATCGGGACGGCGCGCGGCGGTTCAGTTGGCCGTGATCTGCTTTTTCTGGACCAGGGCCTGCCAGCGGGCCGACTCCTGCACGATCTCCTCCTTGAGCGGGCCGGGCGGCCTCACGGCGGCGGACATGCCCTGCTCCTCGAAGTAACGCTTCATGCCGGGCTGCTCCACGGCCGTTTTGAGGTCAGCCAGCAGCCGGTCCACGATGGGCTGCGGCGTTCCCGCCGGCGCCATCAGCGCGAACCAGCCGGTGTATTCGAAGCCGGGCACGCCCGCCTCGGCCACGGTGGGCACGTCCGGCAGCAGCGGCGAGCGCTCCTTGCCCGTGACGGCCAGCGCGCGCAGGCGGTCGCCCTTGAGCAGGGGAGTGATGGCATTGATGTTGGCGACGGCCACTTCCACCACGCCCGCCATCAGGTCCGAATAGGCCGGTCCTTCGCCCTTGTAAGGCACGTGCACCAGCTTGACGCCCGCCGCGTCGCTGAAGGCCTCGCCCGCCATGTGCGTCTGGCTGCCCACGCCGGCGGACGAGAAGTTGAGCTTGCCCGGCCGCGCCTGGGCATAGGCGATCAGCTCCCGGATGTTCTTCACGGGCAGGCCGGCGTTCACCGTCACGACCATGGGCCCGCTGGCCACCTTGCCGACCAGGCTGAAGTTGTCCAGCGAATACGGCAGCTTGCCGTAGATGTACTGGTTGACGGTGAACATGCTGCCCGATGCCAGCAGCAAGGTATAGCCGTCGGCGGGCGACAGGGCCACCGCCTGCGCGCCCACGCTGCCGCCGGCGCCGGCGCGGTTCTCGACGATCACGTTCTGCTTCAGGCGCTTGCCCAGCTCGGACGCCAGCGCCCGCCCCAGGAAGTCCGTCGCGCCGCCGGCCGCGAAGGGCACGACGATGCGGACGACCCGGTCTTCGGGCCATTGCGCGCGCGCCGGCGCCGCGAGCAGCGGCGTCAGCATCAATGCACAGGCGAGCGCCTTGGCGTAGCGCCTGCGGTTTTTGGGTTGAACCATGTGCTGCATGTCAGTCTCCTTGGATTCCCGGACCCGGGAGCCCTCCGGTGCGTGCCGGCGGGCGTTTTTTCAGGCAACAGCGTTTCTTGAGGCAACAACTCTCCCTCGGGCCGATCGGCCCGACGTCTACCGGAGGAAGCTACGTGGAAAGCGACGGTTGCCTAGCGCGAGCCGGCCCGTTCTTTTTCTTGGCTGTCGGCGCAAACCGACTTCAGCGCCTCGAGCAGCAGGCTCGAAAGATGAGACCTCGGGTTCTCCTTGGGAACCAGGATGCCCAGCCGTCGGGTCACCGTCGGCGAGCCAAAGGGAATCACGCGGATGGTGGAGGGGAACTCGTTCTTCACGCCCCGGGCCGGAACCACCGAGGCGCCCAGGCCATTGGCGACCATGGCCACCACGCCTTCCAGGTTGTCGATCTCCATGGTCGAGCGCACCACGATCTGGCGCCGCAGGATCTCCTCCTGCACCAGGTTGCCGACGCGCGCCAGGCGGTTGAAGCGCACGTAGGGCGTCTGCTCCAGCACTTCCTGGTCGTTCGCGCCCTTGACCGAGCGGTGGGCGATGACGACCAGCTGCTCATCGACGAAGGGCAGGAAATCCAGGTCCGAACGCGGCACCTCGGGCTCGGTCACGATGGCCACGTCCAGCTGCCGGTGATGCACGGCGCGTTCCAGGTCGTGCGTGAGACCCGTGGTGACGTGGACCTCCAGGCCATGGCCCTGCTTCTGCAGATGGCGCAGCGCCAGCGGCAGCACGCCGGAGGCGCAGGTGTGCACGCTGCCCAGCTTGAGCAGGCCGGCGCCCGTGCCCTTCTTCAGCGCGGCGCTCATGCTTTCCCAGTGCGCGATCAGGTCGCGCGCGCGGTGCACCAGCGCCAGCCCGGCGTCGGTCAGGACCGGCGGGCGGCGGCTGCGGTCGAAGATCGCGATCTCCAGTTCCTCTTCCAGCGCCCGCACCTGCATGCTGACAGCCGACAGCGACAGGCCGATGCGATTGCCGGCCTCGGCGAAGCTGCCGCAGTCGGCGATCGCGATCAGGGTGTAGAGCGTCCGGATATCCATCATGCGGGCCTTCGTTCAGGGCGGGGTGGGCGACACGGGGTGGGCAACAGTCTATGGGTTCCGCGCCGGGATGCCCAGCAGCCTGCACGCGTTGCCGCCCATTATCTTCCTCAGGTTCTCTTGCTTGATCGGCAGGCTTTCGAACCACGACTTGTATTCCCGCACCGGACAGAACGGGAAGGAACTGGCGTAGAGCATCCGGTCCGACAGGAAGCCGTCAGCCGCCTTCACGTATTCCTCCCAGCCCGGCATGCGCGAGAAGTACATATCGGGCGACAGCCACAGGTTCTGGCGCCGGAAGCCCAGGTGCAGGATTTCGTTGACCCAGGGCCAGCCACCGTGTGCGACCACCACGTTCAGGTTCGGGAAATCGGCCAGCACCCGATCGGTGCGGATCGGGTCCGAATAGCTCAGGTCGGGCCCGGCCGTGCCGCCCACCATCATGATGACGGGCACGCCCACGTCCTCGCAGTGGCCATAGATCGGATACAGCCGCCGGTCGTCGGCATGCATCGGCACGGGGTAGGAACCCGGCTCGATATTGATCAGCTTGAAACCGTCCGCCAGCGCCTGGTCGATGGTCCGGCAGGCCTGCCGGCGGTCGGTCGGGTCGATCGAGGCCGCGCCGATGAAGCGGCCCGGATGCGCGGCCACGATCTGGCGCACGTCTTCGTTCGGCACGCTGCCCAGCACGCCGGCCAATCGGCCCACGACCACGCCCGCGTCGACGCCGGCGGCCTCCATTTCCCCCAGCAGCAGGTCCATGGACTGCTGCTGCGCGGCCGGCGAGGGCGTGAAGCCCACGGTGCGCGTGAAGCCGTCGCGCCGCGCGCCGGCCGAGTACATCAGCGTATTCAGGAAGCCGCCTACGGGCGGCCTCAAGCGGAAATCGATGATCATTGCCGTGTCTTCCCTATCCATGTGTTGACGGCCTGGCGCTAGCGGGCAGCCGCTACATCACTTCGTCCTTGCGGTCGTCGGTTTCGCCGTAGCGATGCAGCGCGGGCGGCTTCAGCCCGGCGTAGAGCCGTTCGATGCCCGCGTTGATCGTCTCGGCGTGCTGCGCGAACAGGGAGTTCCCTTCCAGATCGCTTTCCACGATGAAGGGGCCGAAGTTCTCGACATCGAACAGCCACATCGCCTGTGCGATGCCCAGCTCGTCCAGCCAGTGCACCTCGCGCACGCGCTTGATGCCGCGCCCCAGCAAGGCGCCCGTGCCATAGCCCACCGTGGTCAGGTAGATCGCGCCGCCAGGCGCCAGCACCCGCTTGTAGTCGTCCGCCGGCATGCCGCCCTTGCCGATCAGGATGCGGCAGCCGGTTTCCTCCAGCCAGCGCGGAATCCACTTGGAAAAGCGGAACGAGGCCGTGGCCGTGACGGCGCCGACCCGGTAGCCGCCCTGCCCGTCCGGCGCGGCGGCCGGCGAGCAGTGGAAGTTCACATTACTGAGCGCGCGCAGGTCCACCGGCGGCGCCAGCCCTTCGTCCAGCACCTTCTTGTAGACGCCCTCGCGCGCCGTGTAGACCAGGCCGTTCAGGTACACGGCCGAGCCCAGCTCCAGCCGGGCGATGTCCTCGATCCGGGCCGGCAGGTCCAGGTGGAAGACCTTGATGTCATCGTCCTTGCTTACCATTCGACCGTCTCCCGGCGCAGATAGGGGGTGAACCATTGCGGATCGGTTCGATATTCGATGCGGCCGTCGGCGTGGATGCGCGCGGTGGCGCGGCGCGACGACAGGCAGAACGTGTGCAGGCTGATCGGCATGCCGCCGGTATGCGTGTAGCCGCATTCGATATGGCAATCGACCACCATGCCCGAGCCGACGAAACCCATCGCGCCCATGCCGATGGCGTTGCCCAGCTTCATCAGTTCCAGTTCCAGCTCGGCGACCCTGGGATCCGGATTGCGATCGCCCACGGTGCGCAGGCAGGCGGCCTGCTTGCCCAGCTGCATGCAGGTGTCCTTGGAGCCGCCCAGGCCGATGCCGACGATGGCCGGCTGACAGGCCAGGCCGCGCTTGCCGAAAGCGATCAGCGTGTCCAGCACGAAGCGCTTGATGCCGTCGATGCCGTCGCCCGGAAACAGCATGCGGTAGTCGGTGCCGAACAGTCCGCCCTTGTGCACGGTGGTGATGTCGATCCAGTCGGCGTCGGGCTCGAAGGACCACTCCACCTCGGGCGCGTTCAGGCCCACGTTGTTGTTGTGATCGGTGCGCCAGAGCGGATGGACGCGGTTGGGCCGCAGCGGGATCGACACCGTGCCTTCGGCGGTGGCGTGGCGCAGCGCGCGCTCGACGGCAACGAAGCCCGACTCGACCGAGGCATTGTTGCCGACCTTCACGTAGTAGCGCGGCAGGCCCGTGTCCGCGCACATGGGACGGCGGTCCTGGTCCGCCGCCTCCCAATTCTCGACCATGGCATGGATAACGAAACGCGGCAGCTTGCCCGTCTCGGTCTTGCGCAGTTCCAGGATGCCCTGTTTGTAGTCGTCCGGGATCTCGATCGCCGCGCGGCGCATGATCTCCAGCGCGGCCTCCTCGATCTTGTGTATCGGTATCTGCATGGTGCGCGCCTTATGCCTGGGGGGTGCCGGCTTCGCCGTCGATCAACGACTGGCCGGGTTGGACGATGTCGAAGGAAACCGGAACCATGTCCAGCCGCAGGTCGCCGCCCGGCGCGCTGACGCGCGTGTAGCGGCTGGCGTGCAGGTCTCCCGGCTCCGGGAAGTCCTCGCGGAAGTGCGCGCCGCGGCTGTTCTCGCGCGCCAGCGCCGACACGGTGATGACCTTGGAGATATCGACCAGGCTTTCGAGGTTGAGCCAGTCGTGCCAGGTCAGGTTGTAGCGGCGGTCGCCATCGGCCACGCCGATGCCCCGAAGCGCGGCATGGTGGGCCGCTACGGCCTCCAGGCCGCGCTCCATCGCGGCGCGCTGGCGCAGCACGCCGACGTCGTCCCACATGGTCCGCGCCAGCTGGTCGCGCAATTCATGGATGCGGCCGGCCGGTTTCGAAAAGGGATATTCCGCGCGCTCGATGCCGCGCGCGATGGCGCGCGGATCCGGATCGCGCCAGCGGCCGTTGGCGGCCACGTGCGCGGCCATCGAATCGCCGGCGATGCCGCCGAACACGGTGGAATTCGCCACGCCATTGCCGCCGAGCCGGTTGGCGCCATGCACGCCGCCGCAATCCTCGCCCGCCGCGTACAGCCCTGGCGACGCGGTCGAGCCGTCGACGTTGAATTCCACGCCGCCCATCAGATAGTGCGCGGTCGGCACCACCTCGACCTTGCCGCCCGCCAGGTCGAAGCCGCAGTCCTTGCAGCGGTTGACCATGCCGGGGAAGGTCTTGGCGACTTTCTCCGGACCCAGGTGGCTCATCTGGATGTACACGCCGCCCATGGGCCCGGTGCGCCCGGCGCGCATTTCCGCATAGATGCCCCGGCTGACCACGTCGCGCGTGGCGCGCTCGCCGCGCTTGTCATAGTTGGCCATGAAGCGCTCGCCGTCGCCATTGAGCAGATAGCCGCCGGCGCCGCGCAGTCCTTCCTCCAGCACCGTGCCCGTCATACGGGTGTCGGGGCCGCCCAGCAGGCCCGTCGGATGGAACTGCACCATCTCCATGTCGCGCAGCGACAGGCCGTAGCGCAGCGCCATGGCCAGGCCGTCGCAGGTCTTGTCGCCGGACGGCGTGTGATAGCGGTACATCGTCGGCCCGGCGCCAGTGGCCAGCAGCACGGCCTTGGCCTGGATCAGCCGGTAGCCGCCCGTGCGCATGTCGATGAACAGCACGCCGGCGATGCCCGAGCCATCGGCGGCGGGAATCAGCTCGATGGCGCGGTGCTCCTCCAGTTCCTCGACATCCACCGCCCGGACCTGCTCCATCAGCCGGTTGATGATCTCGATGCCGGTCAGGTCGGCCTTGTGCACGGTGCGGTCGAAGCTCTGGCCGGCGAAGGCCTTGGAATGCAGCGAGCCGTCGGGATTGCGGTCGAAGAAACAGCCGATCTCGTTCTCCAGCTCGCGCACGCGCTCGACCGCGCCCTCGACCAGGCGCCAGGCCAGGTCCTGCCGTGGCAGCCACTTGCCGCCCTCGATGGTGTCCATGAAATGCCGCTCCACCGAATCGCCGGCGGACAGCGCGACGTTGTAGCCGCCCTGCACCATGCGGGTACAGCCGCACTTGCCCAGCAGCCCCTTCACCGTCACGGTCACGCGCAGGTCCGGGTTCGCCTTCTTCGCGTGCAGCGCCGCGAACAGGCCGGCGCCGCCGGTGCCCAGTATCAGGATGTCGGTCTTGTGTTGTTCGATCTGCATCTCAGATGACTCCAGCGATGAACACCAGGCCGATCGCCATCGACACGGCGAAGCCCCAGCCGATCCAGCCGTTGCGGGCATTGCGCGTCGAACGCCAGGGCAGCAGTTCCAGCGCCAGCAGGCGCAGGCCGAAGCACAGGTGCAGCGCCAGCAGCAGGACCAGCCCCCATTCGCCGACCTTCATCGCCGGCATGTCGGACAGCTTCAGGAAGCGGTCGAAGCGGGCCTCGTCCAGCGCCATGCCCAGCACGTAGAAATGCACGGGCAGGAACAGCGCCAGCGCCAGGCCGGACAGGCGGTGGCCCAGGAAGGCCCAGTACGCCTGGTGATTGCGCACGGACTTCATTGCAGCAGCCCTCCCACGGCGGCCACCGCGCGCATGCCCAGGAACAGGATCGTCACGCCGAAGGCCAGCCCGATACAGAAGGCCGCGCGCCGGCCCAGCCGCAGCCATTCGACCAGGATGTTGCGCAGGCCGATGGGCACGTGGATGGCCACGCAGGCCACGAACAGCCCGTAGAACAGGATCCATGCCCAGCTGCCCTGGGTGCGCGACAGCACGGCGCCGGCGCTCAGGCCGCTGCGCACGGCGTAGATGATGAGTCCCAGGTGCACGAGGACGAAGGGCGCCATGGCCATCGCCGTCAGGCGCTGGAGCGCGAACAGGCGGGCCTCCATGTCAGCCCCCCTTGAGCAGGTTGAGCAATGCGCTGCGCTTCAGGCCGGCGATGCTGCCGGTCGGGCTGAGGTCAACCGGACAGTGCTTCATGCAGCTGCCCTGCGTGTGACAGGAATTGCAGCCGCTGCCCGAGGTCGCCTGGCGCAGCACGTCCTTGGGATCGGCGTGGCGTTCGTCGTTGAACAGCGTCCAGGCGCGGTTCAGCGCCGCCGGACCGAGATACTCCGGGTCCCAGGACACCACGTCGCAGGCCGCGTAGCACACGCCGCAGTTGATGCATTCGATGGCGGCGTCGGCCTGCTTGCGCTGCTTGCTCTGCGGCGACACCATCGCCGGCGGATCATGACGCGTGGCCGTGCCGATGAAGGTATTGCCGGCGCGCTTCCATTTCTGGAAGAACTCGCGCATGTCGACCACCAGGTCCTTGATGCGCGGCATGTTGCGCAGCGGCTCGATGACGATCACGCCGTCTTCCTCGACCCGGCTCACGTGCGTGCGACAGGTCCAGCGCGGCTTGCCATTGACGGTCATCGCACAGGAACCACACACGCCCACGCGGCAGGCGTAGCGATAGGAAAGGCTCGGCTCCTGCGTGCGCTGGACTTCGGTGACCACGTCCAGCACGGTCTGGTTGTCGCGCCACGGCACCGAATAGACCGTGAATTCGCCATCGCCAGTGCCGCGTGAAATGCGGACGGTTAGCTGTCGCGGCGTCGTGTTTTTTTCGCTGTCCATGTCTGCCCCAAGGCGTCGGTGAGCCATGGGAAGATTCTAGGAATCGCGAATTGATGAATCAATATTAATTAAGTTGATATTTTTTGAAGAAAAAACGCGCCCGCCAGAGACGGGAAGATCGCGCCGCACGCCGCTATCCGGCAGAAAAACGCGAACAAACACGGTGGCAGTGACAGCCGCCGGCGTCGCGCGCCTCATCCTTACGCACTAATCCCGCGCTGTCGCGGACTCGCTGCATTACGCTGGCATGTCCGGCGGCAGTGCCGGACATGCCGCCACCCCGGCCGGCCAAGGGCGGCGGCATGCGCGCCACCGAGGATCCCAGAGCCATGTCAGCCACGCCCGCCGCCCCCGTCGCACAAGCCGCCGCCCTGGCGCCCACGGTCGCCGCATCCGGCAAGACCTATGCGGAAACCCGACTGGGCGCGCTGCTCAAGGAGTACGAATTCCTGCGGGCCGAACAGCTCATGTGCATCGGCAGGGTGCGGTATCTGGCGATGTTCGCGATCGGGATCGCCGGCGCCTCGCTGCCGGCCATCGCCACCATCATCGCCAGCAAGGAGTCCGGCCCATTGAACGGGATCGGCGAAATCGTCAAGGACCGCGGATTGCTGCTGCAGCTGATCGCGCTGGGCGTCAGCCTGTGCGCCTGCGCCCTGCTCCAGATATACATTGGCGTGTTCAAGCAGATCTTCGCGTTCGCCACGTACTTCCGCGTGGTGCTGGTGCCCGACATCAACGCCACCGCCGCCCGGCTCTCAGAACAGCCGGAGGCGCAGATCTTCCAATGGGAAGTCTGGCTGCAAAAGGAACGCGAGCGCTCCACGCTGCACAAGGCCGACACCGATCTCGAGGCGGAGCCCATATTGATCTCGGCGGTCGCGCTCGTGTACATGCTGGCCGGACTGGCGATCAGCGCGCATACGCGCGAACTGCGCGGCGCCGCTGCCCTGGCCACGATCATCCTGGCCGGTTTCATTTTTGCGAAGTACCGCTCTTTCCGGAACGTGCTGAAGAAATCGACCGATGACAGCCCATATGCCTGAACGCTATGCCTACCCCGGCGCCGAGGCCATCACCGACCGCCTCGAACTCTACATGGATGCCTACAAACTCCAGCGCGAACGCCTGGCGCTGGAACTCTGCCTGCAATCCGACTGGCGCAGCGCGCTGGACGTGGGCTGCGGCGTGGGCCGCTATTTCGAATCCTATGCGCGGGCCGCGGCGCTGCGTCCGGGGCTGGCGCGCGAACTGCACGCCATCGAGCCGGACGACGCGCGCCGCGCGCAGGCCGAACGGGAAGCACGCCGGCTGGCCGGCGCCTGCCCCGACCTGCGCATCCGGATCGCGCGGGACTTGAGCGGCCTGTCCGATGCGCAGCGCTTCGACCTGATCACATGCGCGCAGGTCGTCGGCCACCTGACCCTGGACGATTGCGACCAGCTGCTGGCGACCTTGCAGCGGCTGCGCACGCCCGCCGGAGCGGTCGTGCTGCTGCTGCCAGTGGTGATGAACGAAGCCATCGCCGAACTGGTTCCCTGGAGCGCGCAGGCGGACGACGATTACTTCTACGCCGTCGACTTGCATCGCATGCCGGACGATCCGGACTACGCCGCCGCGCTCGACGCGGATGGCTACACGCGGCTGGTCCGCCAACCGGAAGCGGGCCGCCTGCCGGTCCGGGCGTTCAACGCCGGCCCCCTGCCGATAGACGGCGCCGCCATGTATCCCTGCCCGCTGACCTGCCTGCCGGCCCCGGTCGCCCGCAACCTGGACGCGCAATCCGTCTTTTCGCTGGTCTATTCCGTGCACCGCTACGGCAAGCGCAGCGGCCGGGCGATCCTGGGCGACGCGCTGATCCGACTCTGCTGAGCGGCCTATTGCGGCCAGACCGGCACGGTCATGCCGCGCTTCACCTGGTTCATCACCACCAGCGTAGAGAAGCGCTTCACATTGGGATCGCCCCAGAAGTGCTTCTGCGCGAAGGACTCGTACTCCAGCATGTCGCGCATGGTCAGCGTCAGCACGAAGTCCACCTCGCCCGTGACCGACATGCACTGCATGACTTCCGGCGCCTCGGTCATGGCGCGCTTGAACTTGCCAAGCTTGTCGGCGCGCTCGCTCTCCAGCGATACCAGCACCACCATCATGATGCCGCGCCCCACGGCGGCCGGGTCGACCACCGACACGTCGGCGGCGACCACGCCGGCCTCGCGCAGCCGCTTCATGCGGCGCAGGCAGGACACGGGCGACAGGTTCACGCGCTCGGCCACTTCCTGGCTGGTGCGCTGGTTGTCTTCCTGCATGCTCTGCAGGATGAGGCGGTCGAAATCGTCGAGTTCCATGGCGGCGTGAGACTGGGTGAATGCGGGCGCGGATGCGGGCCGGCGAGCCGTTGCGACGATTCTAATCGCGCCCGCCGCGCCAGCCACGCCCGCCGCCTCGTTTTCGACGGAAAACTCCATTTTTGCCCTGTATGGCGCAGAAAAAAATCAGCCGCCTTGCTTACACTGTGATTCTTGCCGCCTGCAGACCGCGGGCCCGCCGCGCCAGAATCCCATGCCCTCGCTTCAGTTGTTCCTGTTGTTCCTCGCCGCCGACGCGGCGCTCAAGCTCACGCCCGGGCCCGACATGGCGCTGACCCTGTCCCGCGGCATGACCCAGGGCTTTCGCCCGGCCTTTCTGAGCGTGCTGGGCAATGTGGCGGCCGGCTTCGTGCAGGTGCCGGCGGTGGTGCTGGGCCTGGCCTCGGTGCTGCAAGCCTCGCCCCGGCTGTTCCTGGGGGTGAAGGCGGCCGGCGGCCTGTACCTGGCTTACCTGGGCATCAAGGCCATCCTGCGCTGCGCGCGCGACGCCGAGGTCTCGCTCGCGGCGCGGCCCGGCGATGCCCGCGACGCCTTCTGGCAGGGCTTCGTGACCAACCTGCTCAATCCCAAGGTGCTGCTGTTCATGATCGCCTTCCTGCCGCAGTTCACCTCGCCCGAGCAGGGGCCGGTCTGGACGCAGATGCTGGTGCTGGGGGTCACCATGAAAATCCTGAGCCTGCCCTACGGCAGCTGCTTCGCCTACGGCGCCTCGCGCATCCGCGGCTGGGTGGGACGCAACGCCTGGTTCCTGCGCGCGCAGCAGGGACTGCTGGGCGCCATCATGCTGGGCCTGGCGCTTTATGTGCTTTACTCCACCGCCGCGCCCTGAGCCCCCGGCTCCCCGTCACCCGCGCCCGGCCCCTACCCGCTACACGCAATCATGAGCACCGCTACCCTGAACTCCGGAGGCGACACCTCCTCCACGCTGGTTCCCGTCCTGTCGCTGATGGCGGCGATGGCGTCCCTGTGCATCGGCACCTCGTTCGCCAAATCGCTGTTCCCGATGGTGGGCGCGCAGGGCACGACGGCCTACCGCATCGTGATCGGCGCGCTGATCCTGCTGGCCATCTGGCGTCCGTGGCGCTTTCCGCTGAGCCGCGCCAACGCGCTGAAGATCGCGCTGTACGGCGTCACGCTGGCCTGCCTGAACCTGATGTTCTACATGGCGCTGCGCACGCTGCCGCTGGGAATCGCCATCGCCATCGAGTTCACCGGGCCGCTGGCGCTGGCGGTGTTCTCATCGCGCCGCGCCATCGATTTTCTGTGGATCGCCTGCGCGGCGGCCGGGCTGCTGCTGCTGATCCCGACCGGCCAGTCGGTGCACGACCTGGATCCCGTCGGGCTGGCCTATGCGCTGGGCGCGGCGGTGCTGTGGGCGCTGTACATCATCTTCGGCAAGCGCGCCGGGAACATCCACGGCGGCCAGGCGACCTCGCTGGGCCTGACGGCGGCGGCCCTGGTGGCGCTGCCGGTGGGCGCCGCCCATGCCGGCACGGCGCTGCTGGATCCGTCGCTGATCCTGGCCGGCATCGCGGTGGGCGTGCTGTCCAGCGCGCTGCCGTATTCGCTGGAGATGGTGGCGCTCAAGCGCCTGCCGAACAAGACCTTCGGCGTGCTGCTCAGCATGGAGCCGGCAATGGGCGCGCTGGCCGGCGTGGTGGTGCTGAACGAGCAGCTGTCGGGCAGCCAGTGGCTGGCCATCGGCGGCATCGTGATCGCGTCGGCGGGCTGCGCCGCCACCGCCAGGCGCCGCGCGCCGCCCGCCCCCGCGCCAGACTGAGGCGCGGACGGCAGGCCCGTATCAATCGGCGGTGATGCCCTTGCTCCGGATCACCGCGCCCCAGCGCTCATGCTCCTGGCGCGCATAGGCAGTGAAGGCTTCCGGCGTGCTGCCGGTGGGCTCCATGCCTTGCAGCTTGAGCTGCTTGACCACTTCGGGCGCGTGCAACGCCTGCTCGATCGCCTGACTCAGTTTCTTGATCACCGGCTCGGGCGTGCCGGCCGGCGCCACCACGCCCTGCCAGGCGGCGGCCTCGAAGACCGGGCCGCCGGCCTGCGCGAAGGTCGGAACATCGGGCAACTGGTCCGAGCGCCGCGCCGCCGGCACGGCGATGGGACGTAGCTTGCCACCCTGGATCAGCGGCCGCGCGGCGGCCAGGTCGGCCATCATCAAGGGCACCACGCCCGAGGCCACGTCCTGCAAGGCAGGCGGCGTGCCCTTGTAGGGGATGGCGGTGGCCTTGCCCTTCACCGTTTCCAGGAACAGCTCCATCGCCAGATGGTGCGGGCTGCCCACACCCAGCGAAGCGTAGCTGGGCGCCTTGTCGCTCTTCAGGTAGGCGATGACGTCGGCCAGCGTATGCAGGTTCGAGTCCGGCGACACCACCAGCACGATGGGCAGGTCCACCAGCGTGGACACCGGCGCCAGATTCTTCTGCGGGTCGTACGGCAGCTTGCGGTAGAGCCATGGATTCAGGGCCAGCGTGCTCATGCCGGCCGTCATCAGCGTGTAGCCGTCGGGCGCGGCGCGCGCGGTTTCCTGGGCGGCGACGATGGTGGCCGCGCCGGGACGGTTTTCGACCACCACCGGCTGGCCCAGCGCGTCGGCCACATGCCGGGCCACGATGCGCGTGGCGATGTCGCTGCCGCCGCCGGCGCTGAAGGGCACCAGCCAGCGGATCGGATGATCGGGGAATTCGGCCGCCGACGCGGGCCGGACGGCGGCCACGGATGCCGCCAGGGCAGCGGCCAGCAAGGCCGCGCGCGGCAGGCGGCGGAAAATGCCTGTGAACATGGGGACTGTCTCCTTATCCCTTTTTTACGGCCTGCTTGGACCGCATTTAATTAACACATTAATTATGTTGGCACGCCACGGCCGCACCGCGCAAGCGCGCGCCGTCCGTCTTGCGATCACGCGCGGGGTCGAATGTCCGGGTTTCCGGTCCGGCGCGCTCACGCGCGGGCGGCGGCCAGCCAGCCCAGGCCGTCGGACGTGGCGCCGGCCGGCCGGTATTCGCAGCCGATCCAGCCGCGATAGTCCAGCTCGCGCAGCAGCGCATGGATCCAGGAATAGTTCAGTTCGCCCTGGTCGGGCTCGTGCCGCAGCGGCACGCCGGCGATCTGCAGGTGCCCGACGCGGCCGGTGGGCAGATAGCGCCGCAGCTTGGCGCTGACGTCGCCCTCGACGATCTGGCAGTGGTACAGGTCCATCTGCACCTTGAGGTTGGGCGCGTTGACCGCCTCGAGCACGGCATGGGCCTCGTCCTGGCGATTGAGGACGTAGCCGGGAATGTCGCGGGTATTGATGGGCTCGATCAGCAGCGTGACCCCGCAGGCCCGCGCCTGCGTCGCGGCCCAGGCCAGATTCTCGTGGTAGCAGTCCAGCAGCGCGGCGCGTGGCGCGCCGTCGGGCGCCACCCCGGCCATCACGTGCACCTGCGGGCAGGCCAGCGCGTCGGCATAGGACAGCGCCTGCTCCAGGCCGGCGCGGAACTCGTCCTGCCGGCCGGGCAGCGCGGCCAGGCCTCGGTCGCCGCGCGCCGCGACGCCGACCGGCGTGTTGATCAGCACCTGGCGCAGCCCCGCCGCGTCCAGGCGCTCGCGCACGAAGGCCGCAGGCGCTTCATACGGCGACATGCATTCCACGCCGTCAAAACCATCGGCGGCGGCCGCCGCATAGCGGTCCAGGAACGCATGTTCCGTGTACATCATGGACAGGTTGGCGGCGAACTTCAGCATGGCGGGCTCCTGCGCTGCGTGGCGCCGCCCGATGGCGGCACCACGCGAACATAGCACAGGGCCGCCGCCCCGCCGTGCTGCCGCGACTAGTACGTCATGCGCACGCCCAGCAGCACGCTGCGGCCCGGCAACGGCGCCACCGAGGAGATGAACGAGGCATGGTTGTACGCCAGCCGGTTCAACAGATTGGTGCCGCGCAGGTAGACCTCGTAGCCGGTCGAGCCGTAATTGCCGCGATAGGCCACGACGGCATTGACCAGGTTGTAGCCGGGCGTGCTGTTCTCGTAGGCAGCGATGTCCTTCTGCGAGAACACGCGCGCGTACTCGACGCCGGCCGACCACTGCTGCCACTTGAAGTTGCCGCGCAGGCCGGCGCGCGCCGCCGGGATGCGCGGCAGGTTGCCGTCGCCGCCGGTCAGCTTGCCGCGCACGTAGTCGCCGAAGACGGCGGCCGAGAACACGGGCGTGAACTGATGCCGCAGCTCGCCTTCCACGCCGGTGAACTCGGCGTCGCGCTGGGTGTACTCGATCAGGCGGAAGTCCTCGTAGCGGTCCAGCGTGTTGGCGTAGATGTAGTTCTTCACGCGGTTGTGGAACACGCTGGCGCTGAAGGTGGTCGCGCCCGAGTGCTTGCGCAGCGTCAGGTCGATGTTGTGCGAGGTTTCGCGGCCCAGGCCGGCGTTGCCGATCTCATACGTGTTGGTGGCCAGGTGCACGCCCTTGGCGTAAAGCTCCTGCGCGGTCGGCAGGCGCTGCGAGCGCGACAGCGACAATGCCGCCGAATACTCCGGCGCGAAGTTCCAGATGGCCGCCGCCGACAGCGAGGTGCCTGACAGGCTGCTGCGCGCCGCGCCGCCCTGGGGCGAGACCTTCTGCCAGTCCTGGCGCGCGCCCAGCTCGAAGCGCCAGTCGGCCAGCTTGTATTCCTCCAGCAGGAAGATGCCATTGGCGCGCGTCTTGCTGCGCGGCAGGAAGGCTTCCTCGCCGTCCGCGCGGAAATCGCTGTAGGACGTCTGCATGCCCACCACGCCGCGCCAGCCGGCGATGGGCTTGTGCTGCGCCTCCAGGCGCAGGTCGTAGCCACGGTTCTTGAAGGTGGTGCCGACCTTGCCGCCCTCGATCTCCTGGTGCTGGTAGTCGGTCAGGCCGCCGCGCAGGCGGATCTTCTCGATGCCGGCGAAGGGATCCAGGTATTCAGCGCGCAGGTCCGTGCGATTGCTGCGCAGCTTCACATAGGGCACGCCGCCGCCATGGTCGTGATCGTGGTCGTGTCCTGCCTCGTCGCCGTCGCCGTGATCATGGTCGTGGCCGCCGCAATGCAGGTGCGTGCCATGCGGATGGCAGCCTTCGTATTCGTGATTGTGTCCAGGCAGGCCGTACTTGCTTTCCAGGTGCGTGAAGGCCACGCCGATGTAGCCGCGCGGCGTGATCCAGGACATGCCCACCGTGCCTTGCGTGGATTCGCTGTATGAGCCGTCCAGCTTGCTGCTGGACCAGTCCGGCACGCGGTAGTCGCCGCTGCGGCGCTTCATGCCTTCCACGCGCACGGCGAAATTGCCTTCGCCGGCGGTGATGCCGATGGCGCCCGCGCGCTCCTTGGTGCCGGTCGCGCCACGGATCTCGGCCTCGGCGGCGATGCCCTTGTCGGGGACCTCGGTGGGAATTTTCTTGTCGATCACATTGACCACGCCGCCGATCGCGCCGCCGCCATACAGCAGCGCCGCCGGGCCGCGCAGCACCTCGATGCGCTCGGCCAGCAGCGGCTCGGTGGTCACGGCATGGTCGGGCGAGATGGCCGAGGCGTCCATCAGCTCGGAGCCGTCGGACAGCGCCTTCACGCGCGGCGCGGTCTGGCCTCGGATCACCGGACGGCTGGCGCCGCCGCCGAAGGTATCGCTATGCACGCCGGGCAGGCCATCGAGCGTGTCGCCCAGCGTGCCGCCGCGTTTCTCGACCAGCGCATCGCCTTCCAGCACGGAGGCCGGCTGCGTGGTGCTGTTCAGGTCCAGCCCCAGCGGATTGGCCGAGACCGTGACCGGCGCCAGCGTGGCGGCGGCGTCCGCCGGGCCGGCCGCCTGCTGGGCCTGCGCGGTGGCGCCGAAAGCGGCGAGCAGCGCCCACGCCAGCGGCCGCAATCCCGTCCTGGCCGCGCCGGCGCGGCGGGTGGAGCGCCGCGATCCCTCTTTCTTTCCCTGCATCTCGGTTCCTATGGATGTTATATCATTACAAACAAACACCAGATGATATAACATTACAAAGGCAGCAAATAGCAAGGCCACGAAAAAAAGCGCGGCCCCGTCGCCGGAGCCGCGCATTCACGGATCAGGTCCGGGCGGTCAGTCGCCCTGCAGGCCGCACAGCGCCTGCAGCACCGCCACCCGGCTCTGTCCCAGCACCATGCCGTGCCAATCGGCGTCGCCGCAATAGAAGGCATCCAGCGTGGCCTTCAGGATGGCGCGGCGCGCGTCCTCGCCCGCTTCAGGATGCGCGCGCAGCCAGTTGCGGCCGCGCAGCGCCTGCACCACGTCGGCAAAAGGCTGGGTGCCGAATTCCAGCGCCATCAGCGTCGGCGTGGATGTCGGGCAGGCGTCGTAGATGACGCTGGCCAGCTGGCCGGTGATATCCACCGAGGCCGAGCTGCCCTGGTAAGGCACGGCGATATCCGCGCCGTACCAGTGCCGCGCCCGCGCCACTTCGGCCTCGTCGCGTCGGCCGGCGTAGATCTTCTCGCCGTGGCCGCGCGGCCCCAGCCCCGTATGCACGTCGATCCAGCCGATGCTGGAAAAATCGGCGGCATGTTCCTTCAGGATGCGCCGCATGTTCAGCAGCGAGGCCGCCGGGCGATCGCCGCCATAGAACAGGCCGTCGGCATGCGTGTACTGCCCGCGCGAGACGGCCTGGGCGTAGGCGGCCAGGCCGTGCTCGGCGATGTAGCGCTCCTGCTCGCGCCGGTTGGCCTCATTGGGCGGCCAGGACTCGGGCAGCAGCAGCGGATGCAGCGCGCCGTAGCCGGGATTCTCGGGCAAGGGGCGGCCGTCGAAGGGCTGGGCATTGCGGTTCAGGTCGACGTTGCCCTCGTCGGTGCGCGCGATCCACGAGAAGCCATAGGGATTGACGGCGTGCACCAGCAGCAGGGCGACGCCGGCCTCGCGCGCGCGCGCCAGCATCGGCGCGTCGTCCAGCAGCGCCAGCTGGCAGCCGGAGCCACAGAAGCCCTCGGCGCCGTGCGTGGCGGACGTCATGATCAGCAGCCGTTCGGCCTTTGCGTCGCCGATCAGCGCCACATCGGTGGACAGGGCCTCGTCCCGGGCGCCGCGCGCCTCGATCGGATACGAGGCCGTGCGCGCGGCCACGGCCTTGGCGGCGGCGAGAAAGCGCTCGCGCGCCTGGGCGTAGCTGTCGGAAAAATAGCGGGACTGCATCATGCCTCCTGATTGTCGATGTCATGCCCGGTGCGGTCCTGGATCCAGAACAGCACCACGGTGGAAAGCGTCACGGTGACCATCAAGTACCAGGCCGGCGCCATCGGATTGCGGGTGACGTGCAGCAGCCAGGTGACGAAGAACTGCGCGAAGCCGCCGAACACCGAGATGCCCAGCCCATACACCACCGACATGCCGGTGGTGCGCACCGCCTTGGGAAAGAGTTCGGGCAGCATGGTGATGACCGGCGCGGTCTGCAGCGCCAACAATATCGCAAGCAAGGCGATCACGGTCATCAGCCGCGCGCTGCTCGGCGCCGACACCAGCCATTGGAAGCACGGCAACAGCGCGGCCACGGTGGCGGCGCGCGCCCAGAAAATCACGCGTTTGCGTCCCACGCGGTCGGCCAGCAGGCCGACGAAGGGCGCGGCCACGAAGCCGATGGCGCCCAGCACCACGCTGGCCGACAGCGTGGACGTGGCCGGCAGGCCCAGCTCCTTGTTGGCGTAGGCCGGCATGTAGAAGCCGATGATCTGGGCGCAGACCATGCCGCCGATGACCAGCAGGATGCCCTTGGCCACCGCGCCCTTGTGCCCGGCCAGCACGCGCCGCAGCGGCTGGTGGTCGGAGCGGGCGTGCGCCGCGCCCGGCGCGGGCTGGGGCTCCAGCGTCTCTTCCAGGTTGCGGCGGATGTAGGCGCCCACCGGCACGGTCAGGATGCCGATCACGAAGGGCACGCGCCAGCCCCAGTCCTTCATCTGCTCGGGCGTGAGCGCGGCGGTCAGCAGCGCCACCACCAGCGCGCCCAGCATCACGCCCAGCGACTGGCTGCCGAACTGCCAGCTGGAATAGAAGCCGCGCCGCGACGGCGGCGCGTGCTCGACCAGCAGCGTGGTGGACGCGCCGACCTCGCCGCCGGCCGCGAAGCCCTGGATCAGGCGCGCCAGCACCATGATCACCGGCCCGGCGATGCCCATCTGCGCATAAGTGGGCGCCAGCGCGATCAGGCCACAGCCCAGGCCCATCAGCCACAGCGTCAGCGTCATGGCGGCGCGCCGGCCGTGGCGGTCGGCATAGGAACCGATCAGCATGCCGCCGACCGGCCGCATCAGGAAGCCCACGCCGAAGGTGGCCGTGGTGAGCAGCAACTGCCCGTAGCCCGAGGCGGCCGGGAAGAACAGCGGCCCGATCACCAGCATCAGGAAGGTGAAGACGGTGAAGTCGAAGAACTCCAGCGCGTTGCCGATGGTGGTGCCGGCAATGACGCGCCGGCGCATGGAAGGCGTGTACAGCCCCGGCTGGCCGGAAACGGCCGCGACGGCGATAGACATGGTTTCCCCTTGATGTCCGTTAGGCTCGCGGCGCCCGGCCGGTGATCCCGGTTCCGTATCCGCTGCGATGGCCATGAATATACGGATGGCGGACGATAAGGAAAAGATAGTATTTTCGTTCCAGTGAAAGCTTTTCCTGATACCCCCGCATTCCGGAAGTCCGCCCATGAACCTGCGCCAGCTGCGCACCTTCGTCCTCATCGCCGAACACGGCAGCATCCGCGCCGCCGCCCGCGCCCTGCACCTGACCCAGCCGGCGGCCACGCGCAACCTGCGCGAGCTGGAGCAAAGCCTGGACGCCGAGCTGGTGCGCCGCAGCGCCAAGGGCGTGGAACTGACCGCCTACGGCCAGGCGCTATACAAGCGCGCCGTGCTGATCCTGCAGGAAACGCGCCGCGCCCAGGAAGAGATCGGCCAGATGAAGGACGGCGCTGGCGGTTCGCTGCACCTGGCGGTCAGCTCGTCGGCGCTGACCGTGCTGCCGGGCGCGCTCAGGGACTTCCGGCAGCGCATGCCTCGCGTGTCCGTTTCCTTCAACGAAGTCGCGCCGCCCCACAGCCACGAGCTGCTCGAATCCGGCCATTACGACCTGCTGGTCCAGACCGAATACGGCGGCCAGATCGACGACGGCTTCACCCGCGCCACGCTCTACGACCTGCCGCTGGCGGTGGGCGCGCGCGTCGACCATCCGCTGCGCCGCGCGCGCAGCCTGGCCGAGCTGCACGACGCGCTCTGGCTGGTGCCGGGCAACATCGAATCGCCGTCCAACCTGCTGCGCCTGGCCTATGCCGCCCATGGCCTGCCGCCGCCCCGCGATGTGATCCCCTGCCAGTCCATCGCCGTGGGCCTGGCCCTGATCGCCGAAAGCGACGCGCTGGGCATCTTCGTGCGCGACCTGTTCGAGCATCAACTGCTGCCGCGTCCCCTGCGCATGGTGCCGCTGGACCACGCGCTGCCCGCCGCGCGCGTGTGCATCGTGACGCGCGCCGATTCACCGCCCACGCCGGCGGCGCAGTGCTTCATGGACTGTCTGCACGCGGCGCGCGACGAGCGCGGCCGCAAGACTGGCGGCTGAAGACAACGCCGCCCGGGCTGACGCCAAGACGCTGCGTCACGCAAGCCCGCGCGGACGGACAAAAAAGAACCGGCGGCGCTCGCGCGCCGCCGGCCTGAAAAACCGAAGGCTGTCCAGCAACAGCCTCGGCACTGCAATCGTCCGATGCCGAAGCCCCGCCCTGTTCAGCCCGCCCGGCCGGCGATCTCGCCCACCACCCGCACCCGCGCCCGGACGGCGTTGCCCGGCAGGTAGGCCAGCGGAATGTCCTCCTGCTCGATCACGGTGACGGTATCCGCGTCGGCGCCGGCGGCCACCGCGCGGCCCACGGCGATCTTGCGCGCCTGTTCCAGCAGTTCCTCGCGGCCGAGGTTGGTGAAGATCTGGTCGACCTCGCCCGACACCTGCGCGATGGCCGCGCCCACGGCGTTGGCCACCGCGTGATTGGCCACCCGCGCGACTTCCGAGAAGCCCGCCACGCGGTCGGGAATCAGCACCGAGCCGCCGCCGACCGCGATCAGCGGCACGTCGCGCGCGTCGCTCTTCATGCGGTCGCTGGCCTCGGCGATGGCTTCATGGATGCGCGCCAGCGCCCCTTGCACCGTGGCCGCGCTCAGGTGCGCCACGCGCGAGCGGTCGCCGATATCGGCCAGGCCCGCCGCCACCGCGATATCGGTGCAGGTCAGCTGATTGCCGCCGAACACCAGCGCCTCTTGCAGCAGCCGGTGGCCCACGCTGACCGGCCCGATCTGCAGGGTATCCGGGTTCACCAGCGTGCCGCCGCCCACGCCGATGGACAACAGGTCCGGCATGCGGAAGGCCGTGCGCACGCCGCCCACCTCGACCATGTTGTTGGCCTGCCGGGGGAAGCCGTTCTGCACGCAGCCCACGTCGGCGGTGGTGCCGCCCACGTCGCACACCACCGCGTCGTTGATCTTGGCCAGGAACACCGCGCCGCGCATGGAGTTGGTCGGCCCCGACGCGAAGGAATGCACCGGGAAGTCGCGCGCGTTCTCGGCCAGCGTCACGGTGCCGTCGTTCTGCGTCAGGAACAGCGGCGCGTCGATGCCGCTGTCGGCCAGCGCCTGCACGAAGGCGTCGGTGGTCTTGTGCGCCAGGTCGATCAGCGTGGCGTTCAGCAGCGCGACGTTCTCGCGGCCCAGAAGGCCGATGCGGCCGAGCTGGTGCGAATAAGTGATGCGGCAGTCCGGATGTTCCTGCTTCAGGATCTCGCCGGCGCGCAGCTCGGCGTCGCCGATCAGCGGCGAGAACACGCCGCTGATCGCCACGGTCGACACGCCCGAGGCGCGGATGGCGCGGGCGGCGTCGCGCACCGCGCGTTCGTCCAGCGGCATCAGCTCGCGGCCGTCGAACTCATGGCCGCCCTGCACCAGATAGGTACCGCCGTTGACCTTCTGCGCCAGATCCTCGGGCCAATCGCAGAACGGCAGCAGCGAGGCCGCGGCCGGCAGGCACACGCGCAGCGCGGCGGCGGGCTCCAGGTCGCGCCGCTGCACCACCGCGTTGGTGAAATGGGTGGTGCCGATCATCACCGCCTCGGGCGCCGCAGCCTGCGGGCAGGCCTGGATCAGCGCCGCCAGCGCGCGCCGCACGCCGGTGGTCACGTCGGAAGTGGTGGGCGACTTGACCGCCCCGAGGACCTGATTGTCCTGCACGAATACGGCGTCCGTGTTGGTGCCGCCTACGTCGATGCCAATGTGTTTCATAGCGATTGCTTCACGCGAAGACAGTGCGATAGTCGATGTCGAATCCAAACGCGCGCGGGCCGACCAGCTCGAGGCCGCGTTCGCTGGTGAATACCTGGGGCGCGGGCAGCGCCAGCACGCTGACGCGCTGGCCAAAGCGCAGCACGTCGGTGCCGATGCCGTCGCCGCTGACCGAGTCCAGCACGCAGATCAGGTCCGGCGTCATGACCTCGGGCACGCCGTCGCGCTCGCCCACCGAGAACTCGTTCTGGAAATGCAGCGTGTAGCGCGAGCCGCGATCCTCGCCCAGCCCTTCGAGCACGGCGCGGCCGCGCAGGAAGCCCGCCGTGGTGCGGCGTTCCACGTCCACGACCTTGCCGCTGAACATGCGCTTGCCGCCGGATTCCTGCAGCACCGCGCCGATCACGTCGTCGTGCTGGCGCCGCGCGCGCAGCACCACCTCGCCCAGCCGGATGGCCTTGCTGACGGTGTAGAGGATGCCGTGTTCCTTGACCTCGGCGCCGCTGCGCGGGGTCTTGCAGGTGGCGGCGGTGGAGCCCATCTCGACCACCACCTTGCGGCTCAGGCGCTCGACCCAGGTGGCCGACGCGGCGCGCGTGACGATGACCTCGTTGTCGCGGATGTCGGCCACGGCCAGCGGATACATGGGCAGGCCGCGCACGGCGAAGCTGGTCATCTGGGCCTCGGGATAGGCGCGGCCCATGCTGTCGGCGTCCACCACCGGCAGGCCCATCAGCGCGGCCACCATGAAGGGTTGCAGGCCGTTGCCGCCGCCGATTTCCAGCGCCATGATGGCGCGGAAACGCTGGCCGCAGTATTCCTCCATCATGCGCACCGGCTTGACCGCGAAATGCGGATCGGCCAGCCGTTCCTGGCCGACCAGCGGCGCGCCCATGCCCGACACCACCGCCACGCGGTCGTCCTCGTTCAGGTACATGGGGTCCAGCAGCGAGGCGCGATAGCCCTTCTTGTAGAGCTGGCGCATGTTGAGCAGTTTCTGGTACGGATCGCCGCCGCCGCCGGTGCCCAGTATCCAGGCGCCCACGGCCAGGGCTTCCATCTCTTCGGCGGACACGACGCGCGTTCCGGTTTGCGTGCTTGCGGCTACAGATAGCATGGTTCGATGAAGTCTCTGGTGAACCGGGAAGGTGGCCAAACATTACTGCGCGCTTCCAAGCCCGGGCAAATTGAATCTGTGCATGCCTCGCATAAACCCAAATCATGCGGCGGCATGCGCTGCGCCTATGCGCCGCATTCTTCGTATTTATTTGCCGCCGCCGGGTCCATCTGCAAATATCGGCGTACAGACTCCGGCAACGTCCGGCACGCGACATACAAGGGGAAACACCAATGCGGCATCGTCTGAGCAACTTCCTGCTGGCGGCGGCCATCGCCTGCGCGCCGCTCGCCTCGCATGCGTTCGAGACCGCCAACGGCAAGCGCATCCTGGTCATCGGCGGCCAGCAGGCCGTGTCGGTGATGGACCCTGCGCAGAAGTACGATTTCTCGATCCGCACCATCCAGCAGGCCACCTACGACGCGCTGCTCAAGTACGAGGGCGACCCCGTCGAGCTCAAGCCCTGGCTGGCCACGTCCTGGACCGTCAACGACGACGCCACCGTCTGGACATTCAAGCTGGACCCGCGCGCGAAATTCCAGAACGGCGATCCGGTGGACGCCGCCGCGGTCAAGGCCTCGTTCGAGCGCACGCTCAAGCTGAACAAGGGCCCGGCCTGGATGTACACCGATTTCCTCAAGCCCGAGAACATCAGCGCCGAAGACCCGCAGACGCTGCGCTTCACGCTCAGCCGCCCCTACGCGGCCTTCCTCAGCCTGCTGCCGTGGTGGTACGTGGTCAACGTCAAGCAGGCCATGGCCAACGAGCACAACGGCGACTACGGCCAGCAATGGCTGACCGATCACACCGCCGGCTCCGGTCCCTACCGCATCAAGCGCGTCGAGCCCAATTCGCTGTACGAGCTGGAAGCCTGGGACAGCTACTGGAAAGGCTGGCCGCAGCCCGAGAAGGCACGCCTGGGCGGCATCATCTACCGCGTCATCACCGAGAACTCCAGCCGCCGCGCGGCGCTGGCGCGCGGCGAGATCGACATCGCCGGCAGCCTGTCGCCCGAGGACCTGGACCAGCTCGAATCGGTCAAGGGCGTGAAGATCGGCCGCAAGGCCGGCACCGGCATGGGCGGATTCGGTCTGAAATTCAATACGCAGGGCAAGTACATGTCCGACCTGAACCTGCGCCGCGCCCTGGCCTATGCCTTCGATTACGAGTCCTTGCTGAAGATCTACAACGGCCGCGCGCGGCTGATGGACAGCCCCTTCCCTCCCTCGGTCAAGGGCCATGTCGCCGTGCCCGACATGCCGCGCCGCGACATGGACAAGGCCCGCGCATACCTGGCCAAGTCCAAGTGGCCGCAAGGCGGCATCGAGCTGGAATACGTCTACGTGCAGGGCCTGGAGGAAGAACGCCAGATGGGCCTGTTGCTGATCGACAATCTCAAGCCGCTGAACATCACGATCCGCATGGTGCCGCTGACCTGGCCCAACATGGTGGCGCGCGGCGCCAAGGCCGAGACCTCGCCCGACATCTTCGCGTCCTTCAGCACCACCATGTCGATCGATCCGGACCCGGTGGCCTACATGTATCACAAGGGCTCCTGGGGCCAGTACTACGCCACGCATTTCCTGGACGACCCGGAACTGTTCTCGCTGATCGACCGCGCGCGCACGCTGCCGGCCTGGTCCGACCGCCAGCCGCTGTATGAAGAGATCCAGCGCCGCATCGTGGCGGACCAGCCCGAGATCTTCGGCATGATCCGCGACCGCAACACGGCCACGCGCGACTACGTGCAGGGATTGGTGGACTCGCCCATCCGCATGGCCAGCGAGTTCGACCTGTACCCGCTGTACATCGGCCGCTAGGACCGTCACGCCCCATGCTGCGCTTCATCGTCAAACGCTCGGCCTTCATGCTGCTGATGGTGGCGGGCCTGCTGGCCATCACCTTCACCATTTCGCACGTGGCGCCGGGCGATCCTGCCCGGCTGGCCGCCGGCCCGAACGCCACCGAGGCCATGGTCCAGACGCTGCGCGCCGAGTACGGCATGGACAAGCCGGTGGTGGCGCAGTTCGGCGGCTATCTCGCCGGCGTCGTGCAGGGCGACCTGGGACGCTCCATCACCACCACCCGGCCGGTGTTCCAGGACCTGCTGCGCTATTTCCCCGCGACGCTGGAGCTGGTGTGCTTCGCCATCCTGCTGTCCATCGTCGGCGGCGTGGCGCTGGGCACGCTGGCCGCCGCCACGCAGAACCGCTGGCCCGATCACCTGATCCGCCTGCTATCCACGTCCGGCGTGGCCTTCCCGATGTTCTCGCTGGGCCTGCTGCTGAAATACGCCTTCGCCCAGCACCTGGAATGGCTGCCGCTGGGCGGCCGGCTCGACATGCTGGCCCTTCCGCCGGACACCATCACCGGCTTCTACACCATCGACAGCCTGCTGCACGGCGACGTCGACACCTTCCTGTCGGCGCTGTCCTACATGCTGCTGCCGGCGCTGGCGCTGTCGTTTCCGGCGCTGGCGTCCATCATCCGCGTCAACCGCGCCGAGATGCTGGAAGTGCTGCGCCAGGACTACATCGTCGCGGCGCGCGCGCACGGCGTGGCGCCCTGGCGCGTGATCGCCAAGTACGCGCTGCGCAACGCCATGCTGCCCACGCTGGCCATGATCGGCCTGCGCTTCGGCTGGATGCTGGGCGGCACGGTGCTGATCGAATCGGTGTTCGACTGGCCCGGCATCGGCCTGTACGCGGTGCAGGCCACCATGAATTCCGACTTCCAGCCCATCATGGGCGTGACGCTGGTGCTGGGCGTGAGCTTCATGCTCATCAACTTCGTCATCGACATAATCTACGGCCTGCTGGACCCGCGCGTCCGGCAGCAGGGTTGAGCATCATGTCCACCACCGCCCTACCCACCTCCCCGGATGCGCGGCACGGCCTGGGCCGCCAGCTGCGGCTGTACGCCAGCACCTTCGCGCGCAACAAGTCCGCCATGCTGGGCCTGGTCATCGTCACCGGCTTCCTGCTGGTGGCGCTGTTCGCGCCCTGGCTGGCGCCCTATCCCGAGGACGCCGCCGGCAGCGTCAAGCTGGCGCAGAAGCTGCTGCCGCCCAGTTCGGCGCACTGGTTCGGCACCGACGAGATGGGCAACGACGTGTTCTCGCGCGTGATCCTGGGCGCGCGCACCTCGCTGCAGATCGGCCTGACCATCACCGTGATCGCCGCGCTGATCGGCGTGCCGCTGGGCGTGATCGCCGGCTACTTCGGCGGCCGCGTGCAGGAATGCATCATGCGCGTCACCGACATCTTCCTGTCGGTGCCCGGGCTGGTGCTGGCCATCGCCATCGTCGGCGCGCTGGGGCCAGGCATCCTCAACGCCATGATCGCGCTGTCGCTGGTCTGGTGGCCCGGCTACGTGCGGCTGGTGCAGGCCAAGACGCTGTCGCTCAAGGGCGAGGTCTATATCGACGCGGCCCGCATGATGGGCGCCGGCCCGCTGCGCATCGTGTTCGTCCACATCCTGCCCAACTGCGTCTCGCCCATCGTCATCAAGGCGTCGATGGACATGGGCATGGCCATCCTCAGCGCCGCCAGCCTGGGCTTCCTGGGCCTGGGCGCGCAGCCGCCCGCGCCGGAATGGGGCGCGATGATCTCCGTGGGCCGCAACTACCTGCCGCAATGGTGGTGGTACTCGGCCTTTCCCGGCCTGGCCATCTACCTGACCGTGCTGGGTTTCAACCTGATCGGCGACGGGCTGCGCGACGTGCTCGACCCCAAACAACGAGGCTGAGGCTTCCCCCGAAGCGCCGGACGCGCGGCGGAACGACTGACATGAACGCACCTTTGCTCGAATTCGACGACTTCAAGCTGCACTTCGATACCTTCGACGGTTGCTACCAGGCGCTGGACGGCGTCACGCTCAGCGTGGCGCCGGGCGAAGCCCTGGGGATCGTGGGCGAGACCGGCTGCGGCAAGTCGGTCACGGCCAAGAGCGTGCTCGGGCTGGTGCCCAGCCCGCCAGCGCGCGTGGCGGGCGGCGACCTGCGCTATCGCGGCCGCAGCCTGCTGGGCCTGGATGAAGCGGCCATGCGGCGCATCCGTGGCGTGGAGATCGCGATGATCTTCCAGGATCCCATGACCTACCTGAACCCGCTGTTCACCATCGGCGACCAGATGTCGGCGGTGATCGCCGCGCATGACGCCGGCAAGCCGCGCGGACAACGCCGCGACGCGCGCCAGCGCCGCGCCCATGCCACCGAGATGCTGGCCCGCGTGCACCTGCCCAATCCCGACACGCAATTGACGCGCTATCCGCACCAGCTGTCCGGCGGCCAGCGCCAGCGCGTGCTGATCGCCATGGCGCTGTCCGGCTCGCCGTCGCTGCTGATCGCCGACGAGCCGACCACCGCGCTGGACGTCACCATCCAGGCGCAGATCCTGGACCTGCTCGACGAGCTGCGCCGCGACCTGGGCCTGGCCATCCTGCTGATCTCGCACGACCTGGGCGTGATCTCGCGCGTCTGCGACCGCGTCGCCGTGATGTACGCCGGCACCGTGGTCGAGACCGCGCCGGTGCAGGCGCTGTTCGACGCGCCGCGCCATCCCTACACGCGCGGCCTGCTGGCCTCGGTGCCGCACCCGCGCCGGCCCGCGCAGATGCCGGTGGGCATCCCCGGATCCGTGCCCAATCTGCTGCATCCGCCCGCCGGTTGCCGCTTCCAGGCGCGCTGCCCGTCCGCCGCCGCGGCCTGTACCGTCAAGCGTCCGCCCTCCGTGGAACTGGCGCCGGGCCACAGCGCCGCCTGTCTGCTGCTGACGCCGGCCGCAGCCACCGCTGGAGGCCGCGTCCATGCTGCTTGAGCTGCAATCCGTATCGCGCGAGTTCGCCATGAACGACGGCCGCAAGCTGCACGCGGTCAACGAGGTCGACCTGGCCATCGCGCCCGGCGAGGCGCTGGGCCTGGTGGGCGAGTCCGGCTGCGGCAAGTCCACGCTGGGCCGGCTGTGCGCGCGGGCGCTGGACCCGACGCGCGGCAAGGTCCTGTTCGAGGGCCGCGACATCACCCGGCTGCCGCCCGCCGAGCTGCGCGCGCTGCGCCGCTCGATCCAGTTCATCTACCAGGATCCGCATTCGGCGCTGAACCCGCGCATGACCATCCTGCGCAGCGTGTCCGAGCCGCTGATCCTGCATACCGATCTGCGCGGCGCCAGGCTGCGCGCGCATGCGGCCGAGCTGATGGAGATGGTGGGCCTGCCGGCGCAATTCCTCAGCCGCTATCCGCACGAGCTGTCGGGCGGCCAGAAGCAGCGCGTGTGCATCGCCCGCGCCATCGCGCTCAAGCCCAGGCTGCTGGTGCTGGACGAACCCACCTCGGCGCTGGACGTATCGGTGCAGGCGCAGATCCTGGGCTTTCTCAAGGATTTGCAGGAGCGCTTCCAGCTGTCCTATCTGTTCATCTCGCACAACCTGGCGGTGATCCGCGCGCTGTGCCCGCGCGTGGCGGTGATGTACCTGGGCCGCATCGTCGAGCAAGGCCCCACCGAGGCGGTGTTCGCCCAGCCCCGGCATCCCTATGCGCAGGCGCTGATCGACGCGATCCCGGTGCCCGAGGCGCGCCAGCCGGAGCGCCGCATCGTGCTGCAGGGCGACATCCCCTCGCCCATCGACCTGCCGCGCGGCTGTGCCTTCGCCTCACGCTGCCCGCAGGCCATCGCCGGCCGCTGCGACGCGACGCAGCCGGGGCTGTACCGCGACGGCGCGGCGCGCGAGGTGCGCTGCCATCTGTACGCGCCGGCCTGAGCGGGCCTCGCTGACACGCTCCTGACCAGCCGGCAAGATGGTAAAACAGCACACTGATATGAGTCGCCCGGCATGACCGCTCTCGTGGACAAGTTCGCCAACCAGCTCGACTGGAACCTGCTGCGCACCTTCATGGTGATCGTGCAGGAACGCAGCATCACGCTGGCCGCCCACCGGCTGTCGGTAACGCAGCCTTCCGTCAGCGCGGCCCTGCGCCGCCTGGAAGAGCGGCTGGACCGCCGGCTGATCGAACGCGGCGGCGCGGCGTCCTTCCAGCCCACCGCCGCCGGCGAGGTGCTGTACCGTCACTGCGCCGACATCTACCGCCTGGTCACCGCGCTGCCCGACGCGCTGGACGCGGCCCATAGCGCCGTTCAGGGCATCGTCACCCTGCACCTGAGCGGCCATGTGCACTGGCCCGAGCTGCCGACGCTGATCGCCGCCTACCGTCAGGAATTTCCGCTGGTCCGCTTCCGCATCAAGCGCGGCACCTGCGGCGACATCCTCAGCCTGCTGGCGCAGAAGAACGCCGCGCTGGGCGTCGTGTCCGCGCCCGACGCGCGCCCGACCCTCAGCCATGCGCCGCTGTTCGAGCAGGACATGCTGCACTACGCCGCCGCCGGCGCGCCGTCCGGCGAACTGCGCGGCGCCCCCGTGATCGGCTACGAAGACGAACAGACCGGCGCTCCGCTGGCCGCGCTGGCCGTGCACCGGATCCGCTGCGGACTGGAAGGCGCCACCGTGGCCGAGGGCCTGGACTGCGACGCCGTGGCCGCGCTGGTGCGCGCCGGCGCCGGCATCGGCGCCCTGCCGCGCCGCTACGCCGAGACCGATCCGGGCCTCGTTGCGCTGCCGCTGGAACCCGTGACGCTGCCTGTCTACCTGGTGCGCCACGAACAGGCCGGCGCCAGCCGCGCGGACCAGAGCTTCCTGCAATTCCTGGCGTCGCGGCTGCCGGCCGCCAGCCCGCCCCGCGCCGCCTCGGACTGAGCCGCCCCGCGCCGGACAAGCACGCGCGCCCCTGCGGTTATCATTGCGCGTAGCCCGGACGCCCCCGCCTGCCAGACGGACGGCGCGGACCCGCCCACCCCTGCCGCCGCGCCCCATGTCGTTCCCCAAACTCTCCTCGCCGCCCACCCTGACCGACACGGTCGCCAAGCGCCTGCTCGCCGAAATCCAGGAAGGCCGCGTGCAGCCCGGCGACAAGCTGCCCACCGAAACCGCGCTGGCCGAACAGTTCGGCGTCAGCCGCACCGTGATCCGCGAAGCGGTGTCGCGCCTGCGCCAGGACGGCATCGTCGAGGCACGCCAGGGCAGCGGCGTGTTCGTCAGCGGGGCCACCGGCAACCGCGCGCTGCGCATCGACGCCGCCGAGCTGAGTTCGCTGGATGCCGTGCTGCATATCGTGGAATTGCGCCGCGCGCTGGAAACAGAGATCGCCGCGCAGGCCGCGGCGCGGCGCAAGAAGCGCGACATGGCCGCCATCGACGCGGCGCTGGCCGCGATCTCCGAGGCCGTGGCCGCCGGCGGCGACGGCGTCCAGGAAGACGTGGCCTTTCACCGCAGCATCGCGCATGCCACGGGCAATCCGTACTTCCTCACCACCCTCACCTTCGTCAGCCAGTTCCTGGTCGCCGCCACCCGCATCACGCGCGGCAACGAGGCGCGCCACGCCGACCAGATGCGCGCCGTGCTGCAGGAACACGCCGCCATCGTCGAGGCCATACGCGGCCAGGACGTGGAAGGCGCGCGCGAAGCGGCGCGCGTGCACATGATCAACGCCGCCAAGCGGCTGAGCCTGGCGCACCGCTGAACGGCGCGGCGACGATTGCCGCAAGGGGCCGCCTCATCCGCCCACGCTCGAACGCGCGGGCGCGCCATCGCCGGCAACGCCGGCATCAGCCTTGCGCGAAAGCCTTCAGGAAGAAATCCGTGGCGCCGAAATTGCCCGACTTCAGCGCGATGCTGATGTCGGCATCGACGGCCGCCGCGTGGCCCGAACACCAGGGCACGCCCGGATCGATCTGCTCGCCGATGGCGATCTGCTCCAACCCCAGCGCCTGCACCACCGCGCCCGAGGTCTCGCCGCCGGCCACGATGAGCTGGCGCACGCCGAGCTCGACCAGGCCGCGCGCGATGCGGGCGATCTCGGTCTCGATCAGCGCCCCGGCCCGCTCCGCGCCCAGCGCGCCCTGCGTCTGCCGGACGCTGTCCGGCGCGGCCGTGGAATAGAGCAGCACCGGTCCCAAGGCCAGCAAGGGGCGCGCCCACGCCAGCGCTTCGCCCGCCACGTCCTCGCCCGCCGCGATGCGCAAGGGATCCAGCGCCAGCGCCGGACGGCCGCTGGCGATGAACGCGGCAACCTGCCCATTGGTGGCGGTCGAGCAGCTGCCCGCCACCACGGCGCGCGCGCCGGCCGCGCGCGCCGGCGC